>CAIXKG010000166.1 GCA_903919985.1 uncultured Opitutia bacterium
GTCCAATGTTTCGCGTGCAGGCCCGTGTCGACCACGAGCCGGCGCGCGCGAAAAAGTTCGGCGGCGAGCTGGCCAAGCCGGCCGGGCGCGTCGCCTTCATACCAGTTGTTCTCTGCGGCGAGTTGCTCGGCGTAGAGCGCCCAGCCTTCGGAATGGGCGGGCAATCCGCCGAAGATCCGATCGCGCCGGAAACGTGGCAGCGAGGTCAGCTCTTGCTGGATCGCGAGTTGGAAGTGATGGCCGGGAACGCCCTCATGATACGCGAGGGTGCGCATGCCGCCGACCTCGAAAAAGGGGCCGGGCAGCGGCGCCCAGAATATTCCCGGCCGCGTGCCGTCAGGCGCGGGTAAGGTGTAGTGCGCCGCCGCGGTTTTCTCCGTGAAAGGCGGTTCGCGGCGAACCTCGATCGGCGCACGCGGGCGGAGATCGAAGATCAGGGCGGAGCGGCGCTCGGCGTCGCGGAGGATTTCCGTGAAACGCGCGAGTAGTGCCGGCCGCGGATCGGGCTCGGCGGGCGGCTGGCGATCGGCGGTCAGTTTTCGCATCCGCTCCGCGACGGAACCGTCGTTGTAACCGAGCGAACGCAGCAGGGTGTTCATCAAGCCTTCGATGCGCGCGACTTCTTTTAGGCCGAGAGCGTGGATTTGATCCGGCGTGAGATCGGTGGTGGTCATGCGCCGCAGCGCGTCGGCGTAGGCCCGGTCGCCGCCCGGAAAGCGCCACAAGCCCGCGTCGTCGCTCGCGGTGGACAGTTGACTTTCGAGCAGCGCACGAGCGCGCCGGAAGGCGGGGAGGATCGCCTCCGTGACGATTTTCTGCGCCGAAGCCACCAAGGTCGCGCGGTCGGCCGCGGGCAGGTCGCTGAGTTTGGCGGCGCGATCGTCGAGCGACGTGACGAGAATATTTTGCCGCGGTTCGCCGCCGAGGAAGCGATCGAACTGGCTCAGCGTGGAGGTGATAATGAATTTGGGCGGGACGATGCCCTGCGCCGCCCGTTCTTTCGCCTGCGCGCTGCCTTCGTCCATCTGCGCGGCGACGAGGCTGAGGCGCGCGAGGTAGTTCTCGACGTCGCGGCGATTGCGCACCGGATGAGTCTGACTGAGAAAGTTAACGAGCCCCACTTGCAGACCGCCAAATTGCTCGAAAATGAATTCGTAGACGGCGAACGACTCGGCTTGGACGACGTCCTTGAGCTGCCACTCGAGCATGGTGGCCGAGATGCGCTGCGTGGCGTCGAGGGCGTTGCGATTGAACTTCGCCAGATCGGCCAGACCGCGTTGGGCGAGAGCGACGCGCGCCGCGCGGGCTTCGCGGGTGATGGGCGTGAGCTGGCGATCGAGCGCGTCCTGCTCGGCGCCGGAGAAATATTGGACGGCTGTGGCCCGGGAGGGATTGGCGCGCATCCATTCGGCGGATAACGCGTCCGCGAACTGATCGAACGTCGTATCCGCGGCGAGCAGACCTGAACCTAACGCGAGAAAACCGCCGAGAGCACGTAGGGATTGAATCATGAGTGGCGGCATACCGTCCGGACCGTTCCGTGTCGAGTCCACGCCGGGAATTACAGGTCTGCCGCGCGAATCCGTCGCAGCCGAACGACGCCGGTCATGCCGCGTTCCCCGAGAAATCGCTCGGATCGCATGTCACTTAATAAGTGACATTCCCTCTGAAAAGAGCCCGTGAAAAATTGGCCTCCTGGGCGGCAGACTAAGAGGGCCAGGGGGGAATTGGAGTGGCCAACGTCGGCGCGCGGGGCCCGCGGGAAGCAATTAGCACGCGATCAGCTTCGAGGTCGGAGGGCGAAAGCGAATACGGCGGCGAATGACGTTTCCGAAGCTGAAATCGCGGTGGAGGTTTGGCCGCGTAAAGGCCTGCAAAACGCGGACACCTCCGCGCGAAAGGGTGGGGCTCAGATTCCGATGTGGAGCGCTCGAGCGGTCTAACCAAAAGCGTAGTCGCTAGACAAACAGCCACGGAAAAACTCGAACCGTTCCAGCGAACGAAACCAGCGCGGTAAACTCAGCTCGCTCATGCCTCTTGGCGGACCGGACGTTGACCCTGAAATTCGCGCGGTTTTCGTCTGACGAGTACCCCTTTCCCCTCTGCTTTTCATCTCTGCGGCGCTACGGCGCGTTGGCCTGCGGGCCGCGGGTCATTCGGGTAAAGGCTAAGATCGGGAACGCATGAGTTGCCGGAAACCGTCGGCGTTCAGCGCCCGCACGTCGAACGCCGTGGGCGCGAAATCGAAAAATGCGAGCGCGCATTCGTAACGCGATTGGAGGCCCGGAGCGGCCAGCAGCGCGACGCGCGACCCGACCTGCGTCAGCGAACGCACATGATTGATTTCGGTGCCGATGACCAAACCCGAGATCAGATCGGCGACTTCCGTTGCTTGGATTCGGCCGAGCAGCAGGTCAGCGCGAATCCCGAACAAGGAATTCAGCAATCCGTGCGGCGGAGCCGAGCGCTCGAGCCCGGACTGGAACGCGGGTTTGCCCCAAACCGACCCTGGTTTCACGGGCGGAATCAATTGGGCGAACAGCGTGTGTTCGGCGATGGCCGCGAACGTTTCCCCCGTCATCGCGGTATGAAATTCGCGCACGAAAGGCCACTCGGCCCTGATCCATTTCGAGTGCGTGCCGGGAATGCAGACCCAGTCAAATTCCGCCGCTCGCGCGCCGAGTCCGAGCAATTGCAGTTCCTCGCCGCGCATCACGTCGCATCGCGTCGTAGCGAGGCTGACGCCGGGAACGATCCAGACATTTTCAACGTCCGGCGCGGGCACGAGGGTACGATGCAGTTCGGTCAGGTTCGCGGGGGCGGCGACATACGGTGCTTCACGCCAGCCGGTGCGGCTGCCGATCATGCCGGAGAGCAGCGCGGGGATCGGACCGTGTCGCTCGCGCCAGCCCGCGGTGAGTTTTTCGAAAGCGGCGCGGTGGCCGCCCGGCGACACGTGTTTGATGCCGAGTGGTTCGTCGCGTTCTTCGAGGATTTTTCCGTCGGAGGCAAAGAGCAGGGCGCGCGCGTTGGTCGAGCCCCAGTCGATGCCGATGAAATGACCGAGGTCGCTCAAATGCCGGAAGGGTTCACCAACTCGTCTGCGAGCCGTCGGGACGGAAATAAACCGGACGGGCGGCGCCGGGGTCGGTGATGGAGGCGACGAGCGTGAGTTGCTCCATGTTCAGGGTTACGCCGAGACCGGGCCGGCCGTTGGGCCAGACTTTGCCCTTTCGGAATTCGAGGCCCTGGTTGATGTGCGGCGGGAGCGTGCGATTGCTGCCGATTTCCACGAGGACGGGACCGGAGAACGGCCCGAGCGCGTGGACCAGTGCCGCGGTCGAAATGGAGCCGGTGAAATGCGGCACGATGCCGACGGCGTGCGTTTCGCAGAGGGCGGCGATCTTCAACATTTCGGTGATGCCGCCGACGTTGGGGAGCGTGCAGCGCACGTAGTCGATATCCTTGTTTTCAACGAGCTTGTTGAAATCCCAGCGCTGGCCCCATTCTTCGCCGGCCGCGAGCGGCACGGTGGTCATCTTGCGCAGCTTGGGCAGATCGTCGTTGAAATTATCGGGGCGAACCGGGTCTTCCATCAGGTACGGCTCGTATTCCTCGACGAGTTTGCACGCGCGGAGCCCATCGGCGAAATCGAAACGCTGGTGCAGGTCGATGAGCCAGTCGCCATTTTCGCCGACGCCGATGCGCAGGTCCTTCGCGTCTTTCGCGACCTGCCGCACGCGTTCGTGCGTGTTGTAGATCGCGCCGGGCAACGGGCCCGCGTCGGTGACGGGTCCGCCCTGTCCGCCGCGACCCATGCGATCCAGGCTGGCGGCGTCCATGCGAAACGCGCGGAAACCCTGCTCCATCGCGGCGCGGGCGAGTTCCTGCAACAACGTGCCGGTGCCGGCGCCGCTGCTGTACGACTCGAGGAAGGTGCGGTTCATGCCGCCGATCAGATCGTACACGGGCACGCCGAGGGATTTGCCCTTGATGTCCCAGAGCGCCATGTCGAGCGCGCCGAGTCCGTGGATTTTTTCGCGGCCCGGCGGGTAGAACCACGCGCGGTACATGTCCTGCCAGCAGCGTTCGATATCGAACGGATTTTTCCCGATGAGCCGCGTGGCGCACTGTTCGATCGTATCGTGCGAACCGCCTTCGCCGACGCCGATCAGACCGGGCTGATCGGTCTCGATGGTGACGACCATGTTGCTCTGGTTGAAGTGGAGATTGAGATTCGGCGGGCGGTAAATGTTAACCTTGGTGATCTTCGCTTTCGGCAAAGCGCCGAACGCGCGGGGGAGAACAGCGGCCGCGGCAGCACCGACGGCGAGATTGCGGAGAAAATGCCGGCGGGTGGGGGTGAGCGTCGCGGCGGCTTTTTTGAGGCGGGGTATCATGGGGATTTGTTGTTGGGGGTGTTAGAGGGGTAGGGCGCGTTATCCCTAACGCGCCGGTTCGGCGCCGATCACTCTGTGAGCCGAGTCGCAGCGGCGGGTTAGGGATAACCCGCCCTACCTTCGGAAGATTTTATTATTTCGTTCGATCCGTGCGGAACGGTGCGGCGGGGAGGCCGGCTAAATTGTAGAGATTCGCGCCCTCGGGATAGTTCGACCACGCGTAACGCGCGGCGACCGGCGCCGCGACCTCGGCGGCGGTGAGGATCACTTGGTTGCCCTGAATCTTGGCGTCGGCCGGGAAA
>CAIXKG010000167.1 GCA_903919985.1 uncultured Opitutia bacterium
CGAGGTGATGTTGACGATGCGTCCGCGAAAGCCCTCGGCGTCCGGCGTCTGCGCGAGCATCGCTTTCGCGACGAGCTGCGTCAGGAAAAACGGCCCCTTCAAGTTGATCGCGAACAGACGGTCGAAACTTTCTTCGCCGGCATCGAGGAGATCCGCACGGACTTGGGGCGCAACGCCCGCGTTGTTCACGAGCAGATCGATCCGGCCGAATTTCGCTTTCGTTTCCGCGACCATGCGCTCGCGATCGGCTGCCACCGCGACATCGCCTTGGACGGTAAACCCGTCGCCGCCCGCGGCCCGCACCAGCGCGAGCGCTTCCGCGGCCGCTTCGGCGTTGCCGGCATAGTTAATCGCGATGCGCGCGCCCGAGCGGGCGAGTTCGATCGCGATCCCGCGACCGATGCCGCGCGACGCACCGGTGATGAGAGCGGTTTTCGGAGAAGAAGTCATGCGGGGCGAGCAAAGTTACCGCCCTCGCCTCCGGCAAGCCCCGAGCTTCCCCCTTTACTTGGGCAGCTGCCAATTTTCGTCGAAGAGTCCGCCCGTGACCAAGTCGGGGACCGGTGCGCCGGCCTTCACTTTCACGATCGCGTAGTCGCCCCACAGCGGCGTGCCGTAGTCGCCATTGTAGCCGCGGTCCTCGATCGTCAGGCCGGTATTCAGCACCACGTATTTCGCGGGATTGAGCGGGTTCGGATAAATCATCGCCGGATAATTTTCACTCGCGGCGAAGGTCTCGGTCCCGAGCGTGACGTTTTGCTTGGTCCATTTGAACGGGAGCTTGCCGTTCAACTGCGCAATCCAGGAATTGCTGCCAGGGTCGCCGAAGAGCACGACGTGATATTTGGCGAAATCCTCCGGTGTGACGTCCTTGTCATCCTTCACGAAGGGATGCCCGCGGAAAAACTTACCCCAGAGCCGATCGAAACGTGCCATCGTGCGCAGCGCCTGCTGGTTCACCTCGTCGTTCCACGGCGTGCCGGTCGGCCGCACCAAAAGAAACGGATCAAGGAACGCATCGTCGATCGGGCCCTGCAACGCATGGGTCTTGTGCAAACCGGCTGCGACGCCGTTGTTCACGACCTGCCACACGGCACCGTCGCGGTTGAGCGTGATTTCGGGGGCCGCCTTAACCTGGAGCGTTTGCCCGTCGATCTTGATCTCGCGAGCGTTGGTCGTTTCGCGCAGCGCCAGCCGGGTGAGATTTTTGGTTTTAATGTCAAAGGATGCACCGCCGTCGGCGCGCTTCGCATCCACTTCAGCGCGTTCGTAGTGTTTCCCCAAACCGTCGAGCGAAACCCAGTAATCGCGATTGTACCGCGTCGTATAGGTGAGAAAGCGAATGTGATCGGGTGAACTCTGGCCCTTATCGCCCCACTCTTTCAGAAACGCGTCGAGTCGCTGGCGGACCAGCGGACTCGTACCGTGGCCAGTCGCGAGCGACTGCATCCAAAGTCCGGGCACGCCTTGGGAACGCAGGTAGTCGCGTTCGCCCACGGAAGGATAACCTTCCTTTTCCAGTTGCGCGCGGGCGCGGAGCGAGGACTCCAGCTGGCCGAGATCAGTTTCACCGTCGTGGCCGGCCAGCGGCAGATTGTGCACGTTGAGCGCCCACTCTGAAATATTCTCCCAAATCCGCAGCGTCGCGAGCTGGTAGGGTTTAAATTCAGGATGTTGCTCGGCCGTGCGCGACACGGTGCCCGCGCCGATTTCGGCGGCTACGAAGCGATCCGGGTAGTGCAGCGAAATGTGCCACGCGCCTTCGCCACCCTGCGAGAATCCGCGGAGCACGATCCGCTTGTCGTCGATGTTGAAGCGCCGTTTCACCGCGGCGATGGCTTCAAAGATATCCATCTCACCGGCCCAGTGCCAGCCGGCGCCATTGATCCGGCCAAAGCAATCGAGCTGGATTTGGCCCTGATCGGCTACCGGAGGATTGCCGGCGCCACGACGGAGATGGCTGTAGATGAACTCGGTCTCGGTGGTCGTGTTCTGCCGGCCGTGCAGCCAGACGTAGAGCCGCGTTGGCTTACTGGGATCGTAGTTTTCCGGCAGCGTGATCCCGTAGGGTAAAACCGCGCCGTCGATGGCGGAGGTGTAGGCGTGAATCTGGCGTTTGCCCTGATTCCATTGCGGCTGGCCGGCTTGGAGTTGTTTGGCGCGTTCAATACCTTGGTCGAGCGTGGCGAACGCGTGCTCCACCGACGCCTGGTTCGCAAACATGTCCGAGTTTTCGAGCAGCATCCGGCCAGCATGCGCGTAGGCTTCTACGTCCGTCACGAGGACGGGATCAGCTTGCCTGGCTTTTTTGAGGGCCTGCACGAGCGATTCGATCTCGACGGTCTGACTCTTGATTTTCGCGAGCTCCTCGGGCTTCGCTTGCAACGGAGCCGGCGCGGGCGTGGCCGGCCCACGTCCGCGGGCCGCACCCGCGGCGGCCGGCGTCGCCGCCGATGCGGCAGGAGCTGGTGATGCCGGCGGTTGGGCCATGGCGGTCTGAGCGATCAACGAGGCCACGAGAGTCGCCAAAGGAAGTAGACGTTTCATAAATAAATCTCCGAGGGGCTGCGGGGGTAACGGACGAGGCCGATGCAAGACGGCAGAGGGCGGAAAGGAAACTGGATTCTTAGAGTGGTGTAACCAAATGCGCAGCCGCTAACGACGGAGCGACAGGCGCCCCCCCCCCGCCGCAACGAGGACGTCGAACCCCGCAGGCAAAGACGCCTGCCGCTACCCAAAACCGCCCCAGAAACTTTGAACCGCTCCAGCGAGCGAGGCGCAGGAATCACCGAACCCTCCCCGCAGGGCGAGGCAGGTCGCGTCGCTTGTTTTCCGAATCGCTCCAACGTCCGTACCACGCACTAACCTTACTCAAAGCCTTCTCGCCGCGTTCACCCTTCGCTCTGTCCGAACTGAAGCTCGCTGAGTTTACGATAAAGCCCGGCCGGGAGCGCCGAGAGTTCGGCGTGCGTGCCGATTTCCACGATTCGTCCCGCTTCCAACACCGCGATGCGATCCGCCGTGCGGATCGTCGCCAAGCGGTGCGCAACGATAAAACTCGTCCGGTCTTTCATCAACCGGTCGAGCGCGACCTGCACGAGCCGCTCGCTTTCGCTGTCGAGCGAACTGGTCGCCTCGTCGAGGATGAGTACGGCCGGATTTTTCAAAATCGCCCGCGCGATCGCCACCCGCTGACGCTGCCCGCCCGAGAGTTTGATCCCGCGATCGCCCACGAGCGTGCCATAGCCTTCGGGAAACGCGGAAATAAATTCGTCGGCGTTGGCCAGTCGCGCCGCGTCACGAATCGCCGCGTCGCTCGCACCGGGGCGACCATAGGCAATATTCTCGGCGATCGTGCCGCCAAACAGCAGCACGTCCTGCGGCACGATCGCCAGCTGGCCGCGAAGCCACGCCAGCGGATATTCCTTCGCCTCGCGGCCGTCGAAACTCAGCCGCCCACCGTCCGGCTCATAAAACCGCAGCAGCAATGCCGTGAGCGTCGACTTGCCCGCGCCACTCGGTCCCACCAATGCAATGCGCTCGCCGGGCCGCGCCACCAGCGAGACGTCGCGCAACACCGCGACCTCCGGCCGCGACGGGTAGTGAAAACTGACGCCTTCGAAGGCGACCTCGCCCCGCAAGCGTTCCGGCAAATCCGTCGCCGCGACCGGCGCATCCGGCGCGATTTCCACGGTTTCGCGGAGCAGTTCGCGCACGCGCTGGGTGGCACCCACGGTCTTTTGAATCTGGCTGAACAACTCAGCGGACTGCCCCATCGCTCCCGCGACAAACGTGGTATAGAGCACGAAACGCGTCAGTTCACCCGGAGTGATAGCGCCCGCCCGCAACAGACCCGCACCAAACCACAGCACGATCACGATGCCGCCAAACAGCGCGACGATGAAGAAGGCGACAAACACCGCGCGCCAACGCGCCGCGCTCAGGGCCGCCGCGAGCACGCGAGCGTTGGCCCGTTCGTAGCGGCCCAGTTCGAACGCCTCGTTCGCAAACGCCTTCACGCTCGCGATCGCCTGCAAGGTTTCCTCGACGATGGTATTCGTCGCCGCGAGCTGGTCCTGCGTCTCGCGCGAGAACCGCCGCAGCCGCCGGCCGAAAAAAACCGCGGCGGCAATCAGCACCGGCAGCGTGCCCAGCATGATTGCCGTCAACCGGCCGGAGGTGAGCGCGATCATCGTGACGCCACCGATTAGAAACACGACCTGCCGGCACATCTGCGGCAACGCGTCGATCAAAGCCCCTTCGATCTGCGCGACGTCGGTGGACACACGACTCGTAAGTTCTCCCACGCGACGCTGGCCAAAGAAGGCCATCGGCAACGCAATCAGCCGCGCGTAACAGTCGCGCCGCAGATCGGCGAGCGCGCGTTGGCCCACCCGGTTGAACGACAGCGCGCTGTTAAACGACGCGAGTGCCTGGACCGTGACCGCCGCCACCAGCAGCAAGGCGATCCGGTCCAGACTTACGGCACCGAGCACCGGCAGCGTCGCACCGGCCGGATGGAGTGCCGCATCGATCAACGATCCCGCGAGCAACGGAAACGCGAGGCCGAGCGAAGCGCTGATGAACAACGTCGTCAGTCCGCCGAAAAATCGCGCGCGATACGGCCGCACGTAGCGGGCCAGTGCCAGCGTTTGGGCGAGGCTTTCACGCGTGAGCGGCGCTTTCGGGAGGCGATCGAGGGCGTTATCTTCGGATTGAGCACTACGGCGGGCCATGGAAGGGGACCGTCGCTGCCGCCCTCAAAAAGACAAGCATCGAGCCGTGCTTTTCCGGCGCAGCGCGGAGCCGACGTCTCGCGCTACGGCATCACTTCGTAGCGGCCGCCGTGACCAGATCCCACTGCGCCCCCGCTCGCTGGACGATCGAAGCAACATCACCCGCAAGGAGAAAACCGCGCGTGACCAAATCGTCGGCGACCGCCTGCGCCTTCGCGAGGTACTCCGCCCGCGAAGCATAACGTTCCTCGACCGATCGCCGCGGATCTTGCGCCGCCGTGCCGGCAGCGCGCGTCGCAGGGAAAGGAATCCACGATCCCATCAACGCCACCAGATCGACCGGTTCGCCCTTCCCCAGACGGCGAAAATTCCATCCGGTGTAAGTTGCCAACGGCACCGCGACATCCGGCAACCGGACGCCGGCACGCTCGTTGCCGTCGGCGTCCACCTGAGAAACGTAAAGCGGAAGCGGGGCGCCCGCGCCCGCCCCGTTCGCCACGAGGGGATTCATCGCGCGCAAACCGCCGGTAAGTGTCCGCGGAGACTTGACGCCACCGATCGCCGGAAACGCCACCGCGTCGGCGCGCACGAGCGTACCTTCGCGGAACGTCGGATATGCGCTCGCGGGTGGCAGCGTGCCGTCCTGCACCCAGCGATGCATTGCGGGCAAGAGTGCGCGCATGATCCACCAGTAATCCAGCGGGTTCAGGCGTTGTTGCCCGGTCGTCGCCTCCAACGGCGGGAAACGTCCGGGGCCGTGCTGGCCACCCGCGAAGAAATAACTGCGCACATTTTCCGGCAGCGGAATATCCTTCGGGCCCGCCGAATCCGTGTGCACGAGCGCGGCGACGCGGCCACCGCCCCAGTATTCCACCGCGGTATTGGTGTAGAAAATCTTCGGCGCGAATTTGCCGCGGGGATTGTCGAGCAGGCCCTCGCGCACGCCGCTGACGGGATCGACCTGGGCGGCATCGCTAAACGGAAACGCCGTCGCCGAGTAAGTGCCGAGTTCGCGGGGCAGCGACCAGCGACGGTTAAAATCGATGCGCGCCGCTCCCGCGATATGCGCCATTACGCCGTCAAACACCGGCCGGTCGCGCTCATCGTGGTTAAATCCCTCGTAGAGAAACGCCCGGAGAAAACGTCCGCTCTGCGAAGAGCCGAAACCATACACATACCGCACCGGTGCCAGCGCGTCGGGCTGATGTTTCAACCACGCCGCCGTGTCGCGAATCGCCGCGAAGCCAAGCCCCGCGATCGGGGGATTCGTCGCGCGATAAAAAATCTCATAGGTCTTCCCCGCTTCGAAGCCGCCGTCGAGCACGAGCGCGCGATTCTTCCACCGCCATTGCGCGCGGGGAATTTCCCGACCTTCGGCGTCCATCGCCGCCCCGCGCACCGTGAGCCGGCTATCGGGTCCGGCGGGATCAGAGGGGGCGTATACGGCCAGATCGGCCACCGTGTGCGCGGTCGCGCCGTCATCGAGCACGAACTTGGCGTGCACCACCCCGGAGATCGGCTTCCCGCCGTCGGTGGCCACCGGCACGTCGATGCCCATAAGACCCTCGCCGCGCGGCACGTCGAATTCCCAACCGACCCAAACCAAGGTATAGCCCTCGCGCATCAGACATTTATCGCCGAGCTCGAGCTCGGTCATGGGATCACCGACGGCTCCGCGATTGAAGTTCGTGATCATGCTCCGCCGGCCGCGATTGGAGATCTCAAGCAGCGCCGCACCGTTACCCGCTTTGGGATTCGTGGGTCTAAGAATGACAAGGTCAGCCGAGAACTCGACGCGACCGGCCGCGTTGCGGGGAGCGCGGTCCATATCAGCGATCACGCGGTTGCCAGCCAGCTGCGGATCGACCGCGAAGTGAATGGTACCAACAATTTTCTCGTAGCCCGATGCACCAATCTCCGCGCGTCGCGCGATGTCGACCCGCGTGACTTCCGCCGCCGCCAGTCCAGCCATGGCCAAAAACGCGCCGATGCGAACCAAGGTTTTCATGGCGCAACCATCCGCGAGATTAGGAATACGGGGCAATCGCTTTTATCGCGACGCGGGAGCGCAGACGCCCTCGTCCGCAACGTAAAATTCGGCCGGGGGCGGCGACGCTCCCGTGCAACCTTCACGCGCCGGTTGACGCTCCGGAGCGCCGAGGCTTTTCTCGCCCGCGCATCGTCCTCATCCCTTTTTCGGCGAAGTATTTCCTTCTTCGCGCCCCCGCCCCGTCAGGAAAATACCATCATGCTGCTTTCTCCCCGCTCGTTCCGTTTCGTGCTCGCCGCTTTTTCGTGCTGGGTCGGTGCGGCTGCGCTCCTGCTGCCCGCCGCTGCCGCACAGCCTGCTCCCGCACCCGCTCCCGCGGCCGCCTCAGCCGACCCGTTTCCCAATCCCGTCTTCCCCTTTGGCGCCGTGTATTTCCGGAAATCGAGTCCACCGGAACAAGATTGGGCCAGCGATCACCAGACAGCGGCCGGACTCGGGGTTAATACTTTCCGGCACTGGTTCATGTGGGCCTCAATCGAGGTTTCACCGGGGAAATACGACTGGCGGGACTACGATCGCATGGTGGAACTCGAGGGCCAGAATCACATCAAGGTCATCATCGCGGAAAACGTCACGGGGGCACCGGAATGGATGTGGGACAAATATCCCCACGCGCGAAATACGAGCGCCGACGGCACGGAAAGTTATCCGGGCACCGTCACCGGCAGTGCGACCGGCAATGCGCTTCTCTGCCTCGACAACGATGAGGTGCGCGCCCAAGCCGGAAAATTCCTGACGGCGCTCGTCGAGCGTTACCGCGACAAGCCGGCGATGATGGGCTACGACCTTTGGAACGAGAGCAACCCGCAGGAATGTTTTTGCGCGGCGTCGCAGGAAAAATTCCGGGAATGGCTGAAAGAAAAATACGGCACCGTCGAGGCCCTGGGCCGTGCGTGGCATCGTAACAGTCTCGGCGACTGGCCCTCCGTGCATCCGCCCCACGGCAACATCGGCTACCCCGACGCGCTCGACTGGCTCGCGTTTCGCCGCGACGACGCGATGCGGCTCCTGCGCTGGCGCATCGATCTCATTCGCACCCTCGATAAAAAAAATCTGATCACCGCGCACGGTACCGGTCTGCTCAACGCCATCGCCTGGCGCGTGCCGGCGCAGGTGGACACGTTCGGCTACACGTGGGTTGCGTCGCGGCATTCGAACGAACCCTGGCTCCAGTTCAACGTCGCCGACACGGTCCGCAGTGGCGCGCGCGGCAAACCGTTTTGGCATTCTGAAGCGACGGGCGGCCCGCTTTGGCTGCAACCGCAAGTGCTCAACCGTCCGCTCGAAGACGGCCGCAGTTCGGACGACAAGGATGTGCGCGTCTGGAGCCTCATTGACATGACCGCCGGCGCGAGCGGTATCCAGTTTACCCGCTGGCGGCCGTTGCTCGATGGCCCCCTCTTCGGCGCGTTCGGCCCGATGGGGATGGACGGCTCGGTGACGCCGCAAGCCGAGATGGCTGGCAAGCTCGCGCGCTGGGCTAACGCGCATCCGGATCTTTGGAAATCGCATCCCGTGAAAGGCGAAGTCGGCATCTTGTTTGTGCCGGAGTCGCTCGACTTCGCGTCGATCCAAGGCCTCGGCGCCGCCGCCGGTGGACGCGCCGGTGGTGGCGGTGAAGGCGGCGGCGCCAACGGTTACACCCAATCCGCCCAAGGCGCGTATCAGGCCTTCTTCGACTCAAACATTCAGGCGGACTACGTGGCGCTCGACGACATCGGGGACTATCCGCTGATCTACCTGCCGTTCCCCGAAATGCTCACGCAAGCCACGGCGAACAAACTCCGCGATTACGTGGCGAAAGGTGGGATGCTCGTGAGCGAAGGCTGTCCGGGCTATTTCGGCGACGGCGGACGCGTCGGTACCGTTCAGCCCAACCTCGGGCTTGATCAGCTTTTCGGCGCGCGCGAAGCGTACGTGCAGTTTACGCCCGATCTCCTCGGGAAACTCGCGCTGACGGTGAAAGGCAAGCCGGTGGGCGGCCAATATTTCCTGCAGGAATATAAACTCGCCGGCGGCACGGAGGCGGGACGTTTCGCCAACGGCCACATCGCCGCCGTGGAAAACACGTTTGGAAAAGGGAAAACGCTGCTCATCGGTACATTTCCGGGTGGCGGATATTTCCGGAATCACACGCCGGCGACGCGCGAATTTTTTGCGGGCCTGCTTGAGTGGGCGGGGACGCGACCCCAAATTACGTCAAGCGAGCCAGAGATCAAAGCCCGGCTGCATCGCGGCGCGGGTGGCACGTACCTGTGGGTCGTGAATCCCACGCGCACGACTCACACCGTGCAGATTTCGCTCCCGGCCGGATTTAAACAGGCCAGCGACCTCTGGCAGGAATCAAATCGCCCCACCGTGAGCGGCACGATGCTGACAACCACGGTCGAGGACCGAAACGCCGCGGTGATCAAATTGGAGTAAGCCGAGGTAAACGTTGAAAACGGTGAAACCTTGAAACCATAAAACCCGGTTGGCCCCTATCACCGCTTTTTTCAGGATTTCACCGTTTCACCGTTTCGAGATTTTCACTTCGGCGGCATCGGCGCGTTCAGATCCTTCGCCGCCGGCAGCGGCGTGAGCTCAATGTTGCGAAAATCGATGGGCGTACCTTCCGCCTGAAATGCGATCATGCCGGCTGAAGGCTTCACGCCAGTCATGCGATTCACGAGGACGCCGTTTACCGTCAGGGTGATGGTGTCGCCCTCGACCAGGATGTCGTAGACGTTCCATTCGCCCGCCGGCTTTTCGATGTCCGCTGGCGCGGTGCGCTTCAGGCGGCCCGTGCTAACGCCGGAAGGATTGCGGCTGACGATCTCCTCCTTGCTGCGTGCATCGGAAAAAAGCGCGAAATCTCCGGCCTGATTAGCCGCGAGCTGCGCCTCGACGCATTTCGGCCAGATGATGTCACGTCCGACGACATTGACCATGACGCCACTGTTACCCAGTCGTACCGGCCAGCGCCACTCCAGCCGCAGCCGATAATCGGAATACGCCGTCGTCGTGCGCACATAACCGCGGCCCACGCCGAGACAGCGCAGCAATCCGTCTTCGATCTTCCACGCCGACGCGGGATCGGTGTCCGCTTTCTCGACGAACACGAACAGCCCGGCGTAATCGCGGCCGTTGAACAGGCGGATCGCCGTGGTCTCTTTCACCAGCGGCGCGGGCGCATTGGCGGCGAACGCGATGCGACTGCAGAAGAAAAGTGCCAGGACCGGGACGAGTAAGCGCATAAAACGGAAAGGTGAGTTTTTAAAGAAGCCGACACGGCACGCTGACCGCATCGGCTTCAAGGGGCGCGTCACGACAGGTGCGCGCGGGCACGCGGTCAATATTCAAGCCGGTTTCGTCCGGCCCGCTGCAGCCGGACGGTCTGCTCATTTCAAATCGATTCACCGTTGCCCGGAGTTCGCGTGGATTCCATCTCTTGGTCAGTTTCTCGCGTTCCCCACCGTCTACCCCTTGTGTCGATGTCACGTCTTTCCCGCCGCTCATTCATCAAAGCCGCCACCGCAGTCGCGGCCGGCGCCGCGTTCACCGCCCGATCCCGGGCGCAAGTCTCCGGCGCGAACAACACCATTCGTCTCGCCATCGCGGGCATGAATGGCCGCGGCAAGGAATTCGCTAGCACGTTCCGTGATGTCCCCGGCGTGCGCATTGTGGCACTGTGCGACGTCGATACTGCGGTTCTCGACCGCGAGATCGCGGCCGCGCGCGCGCGAGGCGACTCGCCTGACCGGGTTGTCGACTACCGCGATCTGCTTACGCGCAAGGACGTCGACGCGATCGCCATTGCGACCCCGAATCACCAGCACGCGATGCAGAGCATATGGGCGATGCAGGCGGGCAAGGACGTCGTCCACGAAAAGCCCGTCACCCATAACATCTGGGAGGGCGCGCAAATTCTTGCCGCCGCGAAAAAGTACGGACGCATCGTTCAAGTTTTCACCCAAAACCGCTCGAGCATCGCCATTGCGGAGGCTATCGCCTGGCTCAAGGAAGGCCACCTCGGCAAAGTCACCGCCGTCCACGGCATCGTCTACAAACGGCGTCTCAGCATCGGCAAAACCGCGGGGCCCGTGACCCCGCCCGCGACCGTCAACTACGACCTGTTCCAAGGCCCCGCGCCGCTCGCACCGTTGCGCCGCACGAATTTTCATTACGATTGGCACTGGCAGTGGGAAACGGGCAACGGCGACATGGTCGCGCAAGGTAATCACCAGCTCGACATCGGCCGTCGCCTGCTCGGGGATCCCGGGCATCCCGCGCGCGTGTTCACCGTCGGCGGACGCTTCGGCTACGACGACGACGGCCAGACGCCGAACACGTTTATCGTACACTACGATTATCCGACGCCGTTCATCTTCGAGGTGCGCGGGCTCCCGACGAAAACCGACGAAATGAGTGCCAAGGGCGTCATCGCCGGCGGCCTCGGCACCGCGGATCGTCTCGCGGCGAGCATGGACAAATATCTCGGCCTGAACGTCGGCAACATCGCGCACTGCGAAGGCGGCTACCTCGCGATTCCCGCGACGAACTATTCACTCGCACAGGCGTTCGATCGCGACGGCAAGCTCGTGCGCGAATTTCACGGCTTCGGGAATCACCACGCCAACTTCATTGACGCGATGCGCAGCCGGCGCGAGTCCGACCTCAAGGGTCCGCTCCTCCAAGGCCACCTCTCCAGCGCCCTCGTTCACTTGGCGAACATTTCCTATCGCACCGGCCGCGCCATGAAGCCCGGCGATATCCGCGACCAGCTTGCGGCCCGTTCAACGCCGCTCGCCGAACCGTTAACGCGGTTCACGCAGCATCTCGCCGCGAATGACGTCGATCTCGCGCAGACTCCGGCGACCTTTGGCGCGCCGCTAACGTTCGATGCCGCCACGGAAAAATTTACCGGCGAAAACAGTGCCGCGGCCAACCCGCTGCGCAGTCGCGAGTATCGTGCGCCCTGGATCGTGCCGCAGCTGGCGTAAGACGATCCCGAATTCGGCGGCGAACAGCTCATCAAGATACCCCGTCGTAGCGCGCCACTCCTCTTCCGAGGGGAATCAAACTAAGCGGCCCAAATTCCCCCGTAAGAGGGGCGCCCGCAGGACGTGGTGGGGCGCACCGTCCAAGCGACGCGCTCCCCTTACGACCACGATAAATCCTGATCCGCCATCGGCAGCGTGCGAATGCGTTTGCCCGTGGCCGCGAAGATCGCGTTGCACACGGCGGGCGCGGCGGGCGGTAGTCCCGGTTCGCCCAAACCGGTCGGAGCCGCGAGCGACTTGATGAACTGCACCTCCACCTGCGGAGGCGAATTCTCCATCGTCAACAGCGGATACTCGTCAAAATTAGCTTCGACGGCCGCGCCGCCTTCGATCGTCACCTTCTGAAACCACGCGGCGCCGATCCCGTCGATCATCGCGCCCTGCACCTGGGCTTCCGCCGAGCTGAGATTGACGATAACTCCGGCATCCACCACGGCCGTGAGCTTTTGAATCTTGAGCGTCCCGGGTTTGCTCACGGTTACATCCGCGACGATCGCGACGTAGGAATTATTGGTGTGCGTGATCGCCAATCCCTGCCCTTGTCCACGCGGCCGCTTTTTTCCCCAGCCGGCCTTTTCTGTGGCAAGCTTGAGCACGTTCACCATGCGCGACGCCGAAAAGCCGCCGCCACCACCGCGTCCACCCCGTGCGCCCGCCGCTGCTTCCCCGCCCGGCGCGGGGATTGAGGCGAGGAGATCGAGCGTGAAATCGAGCGGGTCACGGCCCGCCGCATGGGCCAGTTCATCGACAAACGACTGCGTCGCCCAGGTGTTCCCGTTGTCGCCCGGCGCGCGCCAGTAGCCCGTGGGAATGCTGCCGGTAAGTTTATTGGAACGCACCCCGGAGCCGGGCACCGCGTTGAACGGAAATCCGCCGGCGGTCATGTCGCCGGGTCCACCCTGCATTTTGACGAACGAGTCCTGCAACGCGACGACCTTGCCGGCGCCATCGACCGCACCTTGAAAAAAATGCCAGCCATTCGAACGGTAGTTGTCGTACGCGAAATCGTGCTCGCGCATCCACGTGAGTTTTACCGGCGTGCCTTCGAATTTCTTGGCGATCGCCGCCACCTCCAGGGAAAATTCATTGGATCCGCGCCGGCCGAATCCGCCGCCCAACCGCGTCACATGCACCACGACGTCCTTCGCCGCCAATGCCAGACCCGAAGTAACGCTCCGCAAGGTCGACCCGGGCACCTGCGACGGCACCCACATTTCCATCACGCCGTTTTTGAAAACGGCCGAGCAGTTCTGCGGCTCGAGCGTCGCGTGCGCGAGAAACGGATAATGATAGGCCGCCTCGACGGCCTTCGCTCCGGCCGGGGCCGTATAAGCCGGCCGTACGCCCAACGTCTCCGCCTGTTTCGCCATATCGGCGCTGTTCTGACTGACGCCGGCGCCGCGCTGCCACTCGATCTTGAGCGCACGCGCCGCCTTAAACGCGTGCCACGTTGAATCCGCCACCACGGCGACGCCCGACGTGAGTCCAGGGATACCTTCGAGCGCAAACGCATCGCGCACGCCCGGCATCTTTTTCACGTCGTCAAGATTCGCCGGCCCGACCTTGCCGCCGAACACCGGACATTTTACGTAGGCCGCGTAAACCATCCCGGGCCAGCGTTGATCGATGCCGTAGAGCGCCTGACCGGTGACAATCTTCTCGTTGTCGACCCCCGGAACGCGCGTGCCCAGCAGCTTGAAATCTTTGGGCTCCTTGAGCGCGACGTTCGCCGGTGCCGGCAATGTCGCGGCCTTGGTGGCAAGTTCGCCATAACTGAGGCGACGATTGCTCGCAGCGTGGATCACGAAGCCAAGCGCGGTCGTGCATTCGCCGGCGGGAACGCCCCACGTTTGCGCGCCGGCTTCAAGGAGCATGGCGCGCGCGGTCGCACCGGCCTGGCGGAGCGGCATGTAATTTCCGGGCGTCGAGCCACTGCCCACGGCCGATTGACGGCCGTAAGCCGGATTCAAATCGCCCTGCGTGACGGTTACCTTTTCCCACGCCACGTCGAGTTCCTCGGCGATGATCATCGGCAGCGCCGTCTTGGCCCCCTGCCCCATTTCGGAATTGGGTGCGATCAGCGACACGCTGCCGTTCGGCGCGATGCTGATGAACGCGTTGGGCGAAAAAGCCGTGGCGGCCGCGACGGGTTGAGCCTCGGCGGACGCTCCGCCGAAACGAAAATAAATGCCCACCAAAAGTCCGCCGCCCGCGAGCGCGCTGACCCTGATGAAACTGCGGCGGTCGAGCGCCGGCGGGGACGATGAAATCGAGGAGTTCATGCGGGGCAGGTCGCTCAAGCTTGGGCTGCGGCATGAATCGCCTGCCGAATGCGCGTGTAACTGTGACACCGACAAAAATTACCTGACATCGCGCCGTCGATATCGGCATCCGTGGGCTTGGGCTTCTCGGCCAGCAACGCCGTCGCGCACAGGATTTGTCCGCCCTGACAATAACCGCACTGCGCCACGTCGAGTTTGCACCAGGCTTGTTGAACTGGCGTGAGTTTCCCGCCCACGGCGAGACCTTCGATCGTGGTGATTTTTGACGCGCTTACTTTTTTTAGGCCGAGGCGACAGGACTTTTCCGCCACGCCATCGACGAGCACGGTGCAGGCGCCGCACTCACCGATGCCGCAGCCGTACTTGGTGCCCACCATCCCGAGCGTATCGCGCAAAATCCACAGTAGCGGAGTATCTTCGCTCACGTCCACGGTGTGAACAGTTCCATTCACATTTAATTGAGTACTCATGGGGCAGACGCGGACCGCGTCGGTTTCAAATTTTCGGTCCAGCGCGATTTGTCAATGGTGCGGAGCGCACTTCGCCTCCCTTTCGCATTCACGCCGGGCTTCGCGAACGCGCGGCCCAAAAAAGTAGTTTGTCGAAGGGCCGTTTGGGTCCAGCTTCCCGGCAGTCTGTCTCCCCAACCCCCTCCACCTGTGAACTCGATCCTTCGTTCCGAATTTTCCCGGCAGGTAGCCCTGCGTCTGGCCGCGCCGCTTTTCATCGCCGGCTTGCTGATCTCGTCCGGCTATGGCGCGACCGCCCCTGCCACGGCGCCCAAAGCAGCGGCCGTGGCCGGACTCAAATGGATCGACGCCTGGGGCGTGAGTTTTCTGCCCACCACCGTCAACGGCCAGCTCCGGCCCGCCCTGAGCTTCGACCACCAAACCATCCGGCTTAACATTTTCTCCAAGCTGGCCGGCACGCAGGCGCGGGTGAAATTCACCAACAAGTTTCAGACTGCTCCGCTCGTGATCGGCTCGGCTCACCTCGCGCTCCGCGCCGACGCTGGCGCCATCGTCCCGGCCACGGATCGCGCGCTCACTTTCAGCGGGGCGAAATCCGTGACCCTCGCCGCGGGCACCGAGTTGTGGAGCGACCCGGTCACCCTCGACGTGCCGCAACACGCCGAGGTGGCCGTCAGCATCTACTTGCCGGAGAATTTCAAACCCACCGCGTTTCACCTCACGGGCTCGAAAACAAATTACGTTTCAACCGCCGGAG
>CAIXKG010000168.1 GCA_903919985.1 uncultured Opitutia bacterium
CTCGACGGCTTCATGCTGAAGCCGATGAACTGCCCGCATCACATCAAGATTTTCGCCTCGCAGCCGCACAGTTACCGCGATCTGCCCGTGCGTCTCGCCGAGTTCGGCACCGTTTACCGCTGGGAACAATCCGGCGAACTCAACGGCATGACGCGCGTCCGCGGCTTCACGCAGGACGACGCCCATCTTTTCTGCACCGAGGATCAAGTCGCTGCGGAAGTGCTCGGCTGTCTCGCGCTCGTGAAAGTCGTGCTCTCAACGCTTGGCATGCACGACTACCGGGTGCGCGTCGGCCTGCGCGATCCCGACGGCAAAAAATTCGCGGGGAATCCGGAGCAATGGGATAAAGCGGAGGCCGCCTGTCGCGACGCCGCGAAAACTCTCGGCGTGCCTTTCACCGAGGAGCCGGGCGAGGCCGCGTTCTACGGACCGAAGATCGACTTTGTCATCAAGGACGTGATCGGCCGCGAGTGGCAGCTCGGCACCGTGCAGGTGGATTACGTTCTCCCGGTGCGCTTCGATCTTTTCTACACGGGCGCCGATAACGAAAAACATCGTCCGGTGATGATCCACCGCGCGCCGTTCGGCTCGATGGAGCGTTTTTGCGGCGTGCTGATCGAACACTTCGGCGGCGATTTCCCGGTCTGGCTCGCACCGGAGCAAGTCCGCCTTGTGCCCATCAGCGACAAAGTGAACGACTACGGCGCAGGCCTCCTCGCGCAGCTCAAGGCCGCTGGTGTTCGCGCGTCGCTCGACACGCACAGCGACAAGCTCGGGGCCAAAATCCGCCGCGCTGAACTGGACAAAATTCCGTACACGCTCGTGCTCGGCGGCAAGGAAGCTGAAGCCCAAGCCGTGAGCGTACGCAGTCGCGCGAAAGGCGACGAAGGCGTGATGCCCTTTGCCGATTATCTCGCGCGCTTGAAAACCGAAATTGCGACCCGCGCGCTGGCGGAAAAGAAAGCCCAGCCGACGTCTCCCGCTCCGACTGCGCCCAACCCGAATCAATAATCCGAAGCGAAGACAGGGCGCTTTATCCATAACGTGCCCTACCTTCGAGCTTGGTCGCTTCGTGCCTCACCTTCCGATGATTTCTGAGCCCGAGTTGCCCGCGTGGAAACCCGAATTCGACGCCATCGTGGGCGCGCGCCACGGCGGACAGGTGGAGCACGTTCTGGGTTTACTGCAAAAGCTGGATGGCCGTTTTCCCCACGTCGCCGAGATCGCTTTTCAACTCGCCTGGACGCACGACGTGCTCACTCAGCCGCGCGAAGCCCGGCCCCACTATGAACGTGCGATCGCCCTTGGCTTGGCCGCCAACGAACTTGCCGGTGCGCTCATCGGTCTGGGCTCGACGTGGCGCAGTCTCGGCGAGCCGGCTCGCGCGGCGGAGATTTTACGCGCGGGTCGCACGCAATTTCCGAATCATCGCGAGTTCGATATTTTTCTAGCTCTAGCCTTACACGATCTCGGAGATCACACCGCCGCATTGCAGCTCGCGCTGACGGCTCTCGTGGAGACCAGCGATGATCCGGGCGTTACCGCGTACCAGCGCACGATCCGGTTTCAGGCGGTAAAATTGGGCGGCGATCGGAAGTAGCGTCGTTTTGTCGGCGGGGTGCCCTGACGCGCATGGAACGCGCCCTGCCAGCAACGCCCGTCGCCGGATGAGGGCAACCCGGCCGCACAATGAAATCATGTAGCCTGTGACCAGCGTGCGTTGCCGATGCGGAAAACGTTCCCGCGCCCACGCCAGACAATTCATGCC
>CAIXKG010000169.1 GCA_903919985.1 uncultured Opitutia bacterium
CCCCCAAAAAGCCGTGAAGGCCTTGGCCGCACGGACGTTGCGGGCTTCGTCGTGGGCGGCGAGTGGGCGGAACGTGCGCCACAGGTCGATTGGGCTCGTAGTCCCTAGGGCGTTGAGCTCGCCGGCCTTGGACGAAAGGGCGGACGCAAACATCACGGCGAGCAACAGCCCGATCGCGCCGTGGGGCAGCTGGGTTAAAATGAAAGTGATGAAAACGTAGTCGGAGTCCTTGGTTTTCTTCGTGGACGGATCGGCGGCTTGCAGCGCGGTGAGGGCTTCGCCGCGGAGCGCGTTCGAGGCCTTTTGGGCGGCGAGCATCTCGACGCGGGCGGCGGCTTCGAGGCCGGAGTCGGCGCGGGGACTTTCGCGCGCGGCCACCCACGCGCGAATCTTTGCTTGTTTGTCGGCGTGGAGCGCGGCGTGTTTTTGCTCGAGCTCGCGGAATTTGGCCCCGTCGGGTCCCTCGGCGGCGTGGCGCCACTGGGTTTGGTTGAACAGGACCGGCGTGTTGGGCTGCGACTGAAAAAACACGAAGAGCAGCGCGCCGAGGACCACGATGAAGAACTGCATCGGGATCTTGAGGACCGCGTTGAACATCAAGCCGAGCCGGCCCTCGCGCAGCTGCGCGCCGCCGATGTAGCGCTGAACCTGGGATTGATCAGTGCCGAAATAGGAGAGCGAAAGAAAGAAGCCGCCGAGGATGCCGCTCCACACGGTGTAGCGAATCTTGAGATCGGGCGTGTAGTTGACGGCCTCGAGTTTGCCGAGGGCGCCCGCGATGTGGAAGGCGTCGCTCGGGAGTTTGTTCAGCAACACGACAAAGGCGGTGACCATGCCGCCGAAGATCACGCCCATCTGCCATTTCTGGGTGAGATTCACTGCGGCGCTGCCGCCGGTGACGGTGTAGACGATCGCGACGAGGCCGGTGCAAACGATGGTCAGATCGAGCCGCCAGCCGAGCATGGTCGAGAGGATGATCGCGGGGGCGTAGATGGTGATGCCGGCTTGTATGCCGCGCTGGAGTACGAAGAGACCGGCGCCGAGCAGGCGGGTTTTTTTATCGAAGCGCTGGCCGAGATATTCGTAGGCGGTGTAGACGCCGAGCTTGCGGTAAATCGGCAGGAACACCACGCACACGACAATCAAGGCGAGCGGCAGGCCGAAATAATTTTGGATGAACGCGATCCCGTTCTCGCTGGCTTGGCCCGGGAGCGAAAGGTACGTGATCGTGCTCGCTTGCGTGGCCATGACGGAGAGCCCGATCGTGCCCCACTTGGTCGTGCTGTTCCCCTTGAGGTAGGTGGCGAGGTTGTCGGTGTGGCGCGTGCGCCACGCGCCGTAGGCGGCGATGCCTACGATGGTTCCGAGGAGCACGAGCCAGTCGAAGGCGTTCATGCGAACACAAAGGAAAACACCGTCAGCGCGACCACGGTGGCGACGAAGACCACGAAGACGAAAATGTAGACGCCCCTCCAGGTGTGGAAGAACGGAACGCCGGGCGACTCGTCGCCGGATTTATCGTCAGGGCGGGGCGTCATTCCTGCCCCAGCGAGAGGAGATTCGCGAACAGCCGGTAGGCTCCGGGCACGCCCGCGGGAAGTTGCCGGAAGAAACCAAGGCCGGTGTAGACGTAGTGGCCTTTGCCGTATTTCGCGACGAGCACGCTGCCTTGCAGCGGAGCTTCACCGGGATCGTTCATGGCGAACAAAGGTGTGTAGTGTTCCTCGTCCCACGAGCTCGGAAAATAGGCGCCGCGCTCCTGCACCCAGCCGTCGAAGTCGGAGGGCGCGATGTGATTGGGCGCGTTGAGGGCGCGATGATCGGGCGAGAGAAACGACACGGGCGATTTTTCGTCGGTCACGCGGAAAGCGGGGGCGTTGCCCTGAATCGAAAGTTTGTACGGCCCGAGCTGCTGGGTCTTCAGGGCGTTGGGCCGGTTGTACTGCGCGATGACCGTGCCGCCGGCTTCGACGTAGGCGAGGAGGCCGGGGAAATTGTCTTTGAGATCGGTGCGCTCGTTGAAGGCGCGGACGCCGATGACGACGGCGTCGAAGCGTTTCAAATTGGCGGGAGTGAGATCGGCGCCCGTGAGCTCGGTGACGGCGTAACCCATCTGCGCGAGATTTTCCGCGACGCTGTCGCCGGCGCCGGGCAGATAGCCGACGGTGCGGCCGCGGATCGAGAGATCGAGCGCGACGACCTTCAAGCGGGTCGGAGGCTGGAGCAGTTGCACGGGAAGATGCTCGTAGCGGATCAGCGAGCGGCTGTTGTCGAAATGCGCGCCGTTGATGTCGGCGACAGCGCGGAGGCTGGCGGAGGCTTTCTCGGCCGGGGCGTTGACGGTGAAGATGAGCCGCGCCTTGTCGCCGATCGCGGCCAGCTTGAACGGTTGGGTGGCCGGCGAGATTTTCCAGCCGGCGGGCGTTTCGAGATGGATCGTGCCGGTGGCGCCGGCGCGAGCGGCGGTGACTTCGACGGTGGCCGTTTTTGAGGCGCCGGGGGCGAAGAGCTCGACTTCGACGCCGAAGCTGAGCGAGACGGGCGGGATGACTTCGAGATGGCGGCGGGCTTGGGCTTCGGGCGCGCCGGCAACGATCTGCACGGGTTCGTCGGCGACGATCAGGGTTTGGCCGCCCACTTCGAATACGAACTCGACGGGAAAGGCCGGAGGATTTTCCGGTCGGCCGATGAGCGACGGGTTGTCGACGCGGAACATGCCCGCGGTACCTTCGAGGCGGAGCCAGTAGGGCTGGGTGGGCACGGTGGTCGCGGGAAGAATGGTTTTCTGTTCACGACGAACCGCCTGGCCTGCGGTGAAAGCGGTGCTGAATTTGATTTCGTCGCTCTTCGATGGGTAACGCAATCCGGTCCAACGGACGGGGACTTTGGACGCGACGGTGGCCGTGTGACTGAGTGCGAGCGATTCGCCGGGGACGACCTCGGCTTGCGGAAGCGTCGTTTCGACGGCGAGGCCGAGGCAGTGCGTAAGGATGCGGTCGAGTTGGCGGCGTTTTTCGTCAATCACGCGATCGGCGGGCAGCGCGGCCACGCGGCTGCGGATGGCGAGAAGAGCGGGGACGTTGGCCGCAGGATCAGCGGAATTGAACGCGGCGATGGCGGCATCGGTGAGGCGGGCGATCTCGGCCCCGTTGGGGAAACGAGCCCAGGTGAGGTCGATGCCGTCCATGATGTCATTGGTGGCGGGTTCGCCGTCGATCAGCGTGAATGATTCGACGCGCGAGCCGCCGCCGCCGGCGCCAAAATTGCCGAAGCCCTGCGTCTTGTGCATGGCGCGGCTGCGGCCGGCGATGGAGCCGAAAGATTCGCCGGTGACGGGATCGTTGCCGCCCATTTCCATGCGGACCGTGCCGGTGGGAGGAGCAGCCGGGGCCGCCGCTGAGGCGTTGCCCCCGCGGCCGGGGCCGCTGCCGTTGAGGAGAATCCGCTTGGGCTGCCAGACGGTGAGCTCCTTGAGCTGTTCGGGGAAGGCCTTGGGGTCCCCGGCGAGCTTGAACGCTTCGAGGGCGAGGACGGCGGACGTGTTGTGCTGGCCGTGATTGCCGGGTTGGGGCACGGGCGCGAAGCGGGTCACGATCACATCGGGCCGGAAAGTCCGGATGACGCGAACGACGTCACCGACCAATTGCTGGCGGTCCCAGAGGCCGAGGGTTTCGTCGACGCTCTTCGTATAGCCAAAATCGAGAGCCCGGGTAAAAAACTGCTGGCCGCCGTCGAGCCGTCGGGCCGCGAGCAGTTCCTGAGTGCGGGCGAGGCCGAGTTTTTCGCCGAACTCGGGGCCGAGTTCGTTTTGCCCGCCGTCGCCGCGGGTGACCGAAAGATAGGCGGCGCGATAGCCGCGGCCGCGGGCGAGGTACGTGATGAGCTGGGTGTTTTCGTCGTCGGGGTGAGCGGCGACGTGCAGTACGCTCCCGAGCGTACTGAAGCTCTTCAAATCTTGCAGAATGGCGGCGGGGCTGGGCGACGCTTCGGCGGCGGAGGCCGAAGCGGATGCGAAGCCAAAAGAAACCGTCCCGGCCCAGAGGCCGAGGTACCGCCGCCAGTGCAAGCGAGGCATGGCAGAATTATTTCGCGGTCGTGAACGCCGCGGAGAACTTCGTCTTTTCCCAGGCGATGACCAGGGTGCCGCCGGCGGGAGGATTGGTTTCGATGCCGATCTGGAGCTGGTCGAGCTGGGTTTCCAGCGTGTCTTTTTTCAAATCGATCCGCGCGACGTCGTGGGTTTCATCGACTGGGATACCCCATTTGGCGACGTGGCTGCTGAACGCGAGTTTGCTGGTGCCGTTTTCCGAAGGGACAATGTAGAGGGTATAAACACCGGCCGGGATCGTGGTCGCACCGAATACGAGCGACTGGTGGGTGAGGATCGTCGTGGCTTCGTCTGCGCCCATGCGTTCGGCCTTATCCCATTTCACCAAGCCGCCCCAGATTTTACGGATTTCGCCGGACTTCGGATCCTTGGAGTATGGCCGGCCATAGATGATCGTGATCAAGCTGGCATTCCGATCGGTGCCGACGCGCGCGTAGGTCGTTTCGTGGGGACTGACGCGGTTGTTGGACGGCGGGACGGCGGGTTTCGGCCCGGCGGGAGGCTGGGCGGTCAAGGTCGTGACGAGAGCGAGCGTGAGGGAAGCGAGGACGAGTTGGGAGCGGTTCATAATAAGTTGTCTCCTTTTGTGAGGTGGACGGTGGGGGTGGATTGGGATCAGACGAACGGACACTAACGAAAATAAATGGGTGGCTGACGGTCGCGGGGAGCGGGAGCGAATTTTGGGGCCAGACGTGAAGGCGAATCGATGGTTGCGACCAAAGCAAGCGCGGGCACGAGGGTGTAAGGGCGAGCGGGCTTTTCAATCGGGGGCCGCGTACGTCGAGGAAATATCGTCCGCGCCGTGCGATTGGTCAGTCGTCGCTGGAAATCAGGGCGCTCATTCGAGGATCCAGGCGCGATGGGCGGCTGCCTTTTCTTACTGCATGCTTTCTTTTTTTCCGCCGGAGCATCAACGTCGTGCCTCATGGCGAACGCTGACGGTGCGGCTGCACCGCCCATCACTCTCACGGATTTCAAACCCGAAACCATTCGGGGCACGCCGGGATTTTTCCGGGTGGGCCAGACCCACGCCGGCGTGTGGTGGTTGATCGATCCGGATGACAGCGCCTTTTTCAGCCGCGGGGTGAATGCGGTGGCGCGTGGCGCGGAGTCCCCGGCGGCGCCGGGTGAAGTACCGGCGGAGGAAATGGAATCGGCGGAACGGGACCTGGTGAAACGCACGCAGGCGAGTTTGCGGTCCTGGCACGTCAACACGCTTGGGCCCCGGAGCGCGCCGGAATTCGCGGGGCGCGGATTCGCGGAGACGGATAACTTGGAATTTATCAACGTCGCCCCGCAGGCCGCGCTTCGCCTCGGTGGTGCGCGCGTGCCGGACGTTTTCGATCCAAAATGGGTTGAGGCGGTCGAGCGTCGTGCGGCTGAGCGCTGTGTATGGCGGGGCGCGAGCGCGGCCTTGATCGGTTATTTCACGGATGAGGGGCTGAACTGGGCGCAACTCCCGCCCGAAAACGAGCCCGCGCGCGTGGAGCGTCCGTCATTGCTCCAGATTTGTCTGAGCCTTGAACCTAGTTTCCCCGCCTATCATGCGGCGTGGGAATTTGTCCTTGCTGCGCACGGGAGCGACTGGGCGATGCTCATGCGCGCCTGGGACGTCGACCTGCCCAACAAAGAAGCGTTGCGCCAGCTCACGCTCGCCGAACGCGCGCTCACGAGTGCCGGCTACCGGCGCGATCAAGAGCGGTTTTCGCGCGAATTCGCCCGGCGGTATTTTGCCGCGACGGCCGGCGCGATTCGCCGGTACGATCCGCATCACCTGATCTTGGGTTGTAATTTCGGCTTGGCGCCGGCGGCTGCGGTCATCGCTGAATGCGTCTCGCCGCACGTCGACGTGCTGGCGCTGAGTCTGCCGGATCCGGCGATGGGCGAACGGATCGATCGTGACTCCCGCGTGCAGGGCATGCCGGTATTAGCGTCCGATTTTTCTTGGGCGCACGAATCATTCACGATTCCGGTCGGGCCGGACGAAGCGGAGGAACTCACCAGCGTCGAACGCATGCTGAGTCGCGGGCGTAGGGCGCTCGAGCGGGCTTTCACGCACCCGGCGCTGATCGGTTGCGCGTGGGCTGACTGGTCCGACGCGCCGGGGGATGTGCCGCCGTTTGGCCGCGGCCTCGTGCACGTTGACGGCCGCGAAGCGCGGGAACATACCGAACTTCTGTCTCATCTTTACGCCCGCGCCGAAACCCTTCGGGCGACTCGTCCATACTTCAATTCACCATGAAAATATCCCTCGGTTTTTTTCTCCCGCTCGCGGGCGTCTTCGCCTTTTTTACGGGCTGCGCCCAGCTCGCCGTTCCTCTGCCCGATCTTAACCGGGTGATTTCCGGCACGGTCACGTTCGCTGAGCCGGCGACGGTGCCCGCGGGCGCCCAAATGGTCATCCGGGTGCTCGACAGTACGCGGGCTGACGGGATGGCGAAGATCGTCGCCCAGGAAGTTTTCAAAATCAGCGGGCCGTCGCCGATCGCCTACAAGATCGAGTTTCGCGCAGAGGATGCATTGGTCCAACGCGGATTGAGCATCGAGGCCCGGATCGATTTCGAGGGGAAGGTGCAGCTTTTCAACGGCAACAGGTACGCCATCACGACCGCCAACATCGCGGGCCCGCACGAAATCGTGGTCGAAAAAATGTCGCGGTAAAACGACGGCGACCGCGATCGCGGCGGTCGTACTCCGGCCTTGCCGCGGATGGTCGTGATCGTCCTCATCCCGCCTTTTCCTCATGTCGACGCCCGCCCTTGCCCCGTTCCTAAAAGCTCGTGTCCGAACGATCCGGGGCTGGCCGAAACCGGGCGTTAATTTCCGCGACGTCACCACGCTGTTTCAGGACCCTGAGGCCTTTCGCGTGATGGTCGAGGCGTTCGCGCTCGATTGTACTTCGCAGAATATCGGGATCATCGCGGCGGTGGATGCGCGCGGCTTTATCCTCGGCGGCGCGCTCGCTTATCAGCTGCACAAGCCCTTCGTCCTTGTGCGCAAGAAGGGCAAGCTGCCGCATAAGACCATTTTTGCGGACTACGCGCTCGAATACGGCACCGCCACGGTCGAGATCCACGCGGACGCGTGCAAACCCGGCGATCGCGTACTGATCGTGGATGATCTCATCGCCACCGGCGGCACGCTGCTGGCGGCGGCACAACTTTTCCGCCAGCTCGGCGCCGAGGTCGTTGGCGTGGCGGCGGCAATCGATCTGCCCGAGCTCGGTGGCTCGGCCAAACTTCGCGCCGCGGGGCTGAAGGTGCACGCGCTCTGCGAGTTTTCCGAGACGGAGTGAGGCTGCGGCGTGGGCGCCGGGCGCGGCAGGTTAAGTCGCGGGCCCCCATGATTGCTCAGTGCTTGCCACCGGGATAATTACGGCCGAAAAAAATCCTCCCCATGCCCTACACTATCTGGAGCAACACCAAGTTTTCACCTGAGGCCACCCGTCTGCTGCACGAAGGCCTAAAGGCCCATCGGTTTGTCGCGGGTGCCTCGGCGAGCACGTCCGTGCTGGCCCAAGGCGAGCCCGATCCTGCGCTGGCCACCGCGGACATCGCGTTTGGCCAGCCCGACCCGAGCGATTGCCTGCGCCATGCTAATGTGCGGTGGGTCGAGGTTTCGACCGCGGGCTACACGCGTTACGACACGCCTGAATTCAAGGACGCTTTTCAAGCGCGCGGATCCGTGTTGACCACGGCGTCGGGAGTTTTCTCGGACCCGTGCGCACAGCACGTGCTCGCGATGATGCTCGCCATGGGCCGGCAACTATTGCCGTCGCATCGCGATCAAGTGACGGACCATTCGTGGCACTACGAGAAACGGCGTTACGATTCACGGCTGCTTACGGGTCAGACAGTGGTGATGCTCGGTTACGGTGCCATCGGCCGGCGGTTGACCGAGCTGCTCGCGCCTTTCGGGATGAAAATCTACGCGGTGCGGCGCCAGACCCGCAGCGAGACAGGCGTTGAAGTCGTGCCCGAGAGCGAGCTGACGCGCGTGCTGCCGCTGGCCGATCACGTGGTGAATATTCTTCCGGCGAACGACGCGACCACCCGCTACGTGAACGCCCGCCGTCTGGCATGCTGCCGGCCCACGGCGCGTTTCTACAACGTGGGTCGCGGTTCTACGGTGGATCAGATCGCCCTGGCCGAGGCGTTGCGCGCCGGCGTGATCGGCGCGGCGTTTCTCGATGTGACGGACCCCGAGCCCTTGCCCCCGGCGCACGAACTTTGGACGACGCCGAATTGCTATATTACGCCGCACACGGCCGGCGGGCGGCACGATCAGGATGAAACCATCGTGCGGCATTTCTTGAAGAATCTAGAGGCGTTCGAGCGTCGCGGCGCCTTGGTCGATCAAGTGGTGTAGGACGTGGTCGATTTGAGGTCGGGTTGGATTCCTCGGCCCGACCTCCGACCGCGGGCTTGCACAGATTTTTTCCCGCGTGGGAGTAATTTCCTCGGTCGTTGCCCCGTCCTCAACCGTTGCGCGTCGGCCAAAAAATTCACGCGGTTCATCGAGGCGTATCTGACGAAATATCCGTCGCGTTCCTTCACGCCGCGCAATCTTGGCGCGCGTCTCCCGCAATTCGTGCACGAGATGCCGGCGCTGACCGCACCACATACCGCGCTCGCCATGGATATCGCGCGTTTTGAGTGGTCGCGGACGGTTGCGTTTGAAGAGGCCGGAGGACGCCGCGTCACCGCCGCGCAGGTGCGAGGGTGGTTTGCGACGTGGATGGAACTAGGCTGGCTCTGCCAAAGGTAGGGCTGGCCTTCCTTAACCCGCCGCCGCGACTCGGCGTACGACCGGGAGGAACGGCCTGCCTTGTGCCGGCGTCACACCTTTACGACTTTCGTGTCGGCCATGAGATCGTGGATGCAGCGTCGGTTGGCGCCGAAGATAAAACAAATGTCCACGAGCGAGAAGATGGATCCGGCTACTGGAACCAAGCCGATGATGCCGATCAAGCAGCTGCGCAGCAGCCATCCATGCACAAAGCCTGGCAGCGCGCCGGTGCTGCATCGCACGATGCGAATGCCGACGATGCGTTTGCCGATGGTTTGACCGCGCGTGCTGATCATCACGATCTGGACAATCGCGAGCGCGAACGTGGCCGACCCGAGCAGCGCGAACCCCAGCAGCATCTGCCCGGCGTCGATCGCACTTAGATCCGGCGGCTGGCCCCGGCTGGCGGCGAGTACGATTCCGAGGAACCCGGTGCCGAGTGAAAAAAGTCCAGGCAGCGCACAGATGCTGGTAACGAGCCCGTCGAGTAGAACTGCGACCAGTCGCAGGCCGCGATCGGCGGTGACGACTTCAACGGTGCGAGCCGTGGCTGGCATGGGCTCAGGCGGCACATACGGCGAATCCAAGCGCGGGGGCGTCGGGTTGCCATTGAACTCCGGAAGATCGCCGAGCCGTTTCCAGTCATCGGAACTGCCGGCGGGTTTCGCCTTGGTATCGAGATTCGCGCGGCCCGCCGCGATCCACTCGCGAATTTGTTCCAATGTGACCGGGCCGTATTCTTTGCCGTCGCCGCCGATGATGGTGAACATGGCCGCGAATAGAACAAGCGCACCGATTCCGGTCAACGCCGGCCGCGGGATGCAGCGCGAGTTCGCCGGTAGGCGTGGAGGAAGTACACCGGCCGGGGAACGTCGGTGCAGAACGACCGCGAGCGAAGCCACGCGCAGGTGGGGAGAGATGAATGGGACGGCGGGCGAGTTTATCGGCGCAAGAGCAGGCATCGATTTCAATGCCGCGTTATGAGCCACGTCTTCGGGCGAATTTTTATCTCCTGGGCCTGAGCATGTTCGCTCCAAATTTAAAATGGCCGGTCGGCGGGAAGATTGAGCCCCTCCTGCAATCGCTCTTTTTCAGGGCCCAGTCTGCCGTGGAAACAGAATTTGGCGGGATGACCATCGTCCGAGATTTTCGGCGAACTTCGTCCCGTCTGTCGGCCGTAGTCGGGCTTCGGGGCGCCGGCACGATCAAGGTCGAGCCGGGGAATATTCGCGGGCGCACTGGTGAGGAAGAAGCCGCCGCTCACGCTCTTTTTCGGCCCTGACCAGCCGAGTTTTTGTGAGCGCGGAAAGCAAATGGCGGATGACGAGCGGATCGGTGGCCGTGTTTGCGGTAATCTCGGACGCGGGCGCTGCCGCTCCCAGCTGGTAGAGCAAATAGCACGGCATGTGAACGCTGACGGCAAATCGTGAATTTCCGGTCATGTTGTAATGCAACTGACTGTTTCACTGTAGGGTAAGCTGGCAGCGATCGGGCCGGAGTCATGGCGTTGTGGAGAGCGATCTCCGAGGTTGCAAAGCCGGTCGATTCCGCGAGCTTCGACGGTTTACACGTCCCATCATGCTCAGAAAAATTCTCGCGAAGCTCCGCGACACGATCTCGCGGAAGCGCGAATCGAAACCAGCCGCCTCTTCCTCCTCCGTCAAACCTGCTCACCGGCCCCACGCGAAAAGCGCGGCGGCGTCCGCTGCGTCGCGCCCGGAGCGCGGTCAAGGTGGCGGTGGTTCCCGCGGCCACGGCCCGCGTTCGCAGGGCGAGTCTCGCTCCGGCCAAGGCCAGGAATCGCGCGGCGGGCAGGGTTTTGAGTCGCGTTCGCGGCGGGACGATGGCGGCCAGCGGGGCGGGCGAGGACGCTACGAAGACGGCCAGGGTGGCGGCGGACGCCGGGGCGAAACTTTCGGCGCCGGCCCGGTGAAACGGGAACGCCCGGCCACCGACAAAACGTACGATCATCCGCGCAAGGCTCCGGTGAAGCCTTTGGTCCCGATCGAGGTGCCAAAGATGGATACGGCGTTTTCCAAACTCGGGCTTTCAGACGCGCTGGCGTTCGGCGTGCAGGAAATGGGATACGTTGAGCCCACCCCGATTCAGGCTCAGGGCATTCCGGTTGTGCTGGCCGGCCGCGACTTGATCGGGTCAGCCCAGACGGGCACCGGGAAAACAGCGGCGTTTGCGCTGCCGATTATTCAAAAACTCGGCACGCACGGAAAGCTGCGCTGCCTCATTCTCGAGCCGACGCGCGAGCTGGCGTTGCAAGTCGAGGAGGCATTTCAGAAATTTTCGAAATTCACCGATTTACGCGTGACGATTGTGTATGGCGGCGTTGGTTACGGCAAGCAGCTGGAAGATTTGAAGGCGGGGATGGACATTCTCGCCGCGACGCCCGGGCGGTTGCTGGATCACATGGAGCAGGGGAATATTTCGTTGAAGGACATCGACATCCTCGTCCTCGATGAAGTCGACCGCATGCTCGACATGGGCTTCCTGCCCGACGTGAAGCGTATCGTGCAACAGACGCCCAAGGCGCGGCAGACGTTATTTTTCACGGCAACGGTGCCCCCGGAAATCGCCTCGCTTGCCAGCTGGGCGCTGCGGGATCCGGCGCGCGTTGAGATCGGCCGCCAACGTTCTGTCGCGGAAACGATCGCGCACGCGTTCTATCCGGTGGTGGCGTCGCAAAAATTTGAGCTCCTGCAGTTGCTGCTCGAGCAGACTGATTTCAAGAGCGTGATTATTTTCTCCCGCACGCGCATGGGCGCGGACCGGATCGCTGATCGGCTGCAACGCAAAGGGCATACCGTCGGCGTGCTGCACTCCGATCGCAGCCAGCGCGAGCGCATCGAGGCGCTGGATGGTTTCAAGTCCGGCAGGTTCGAGGTGCTCGTGGCGACCGACATCGCGGCGCGTGGACTCGACATCGCGGGGGTCTCGCACGTGATCAATTACGACGTGCCGGAAAACGCCGAGGACTACGTGCACCGGATCGGCCGCACCGGCCGCGCCCAGAATACGGGCGATGCATTCACGCTCGTGACCGAAGACGATGTGCGCGACGCGCGCAGTATTGAGCGCTTTACGGGCATGGCGATCGAGCGGAAGAAGATCGAAGGCTTTCCTTATATTTATTCCGCGCTCTTTGATGAAAAGGCGCAGGCGGAAGTCGCGGCCGCGGCCGTAAAACCGACAAGCCGCCTCCATCGCGGGATGCGCCGGTAAAGATTTGGACTAGAATGTAGGCGAGGAGCCCGCACCCCGCGGCAACATGGGAGGTTTTTCCCGCGCGATGGGGCCCCGCCTCGGGCTGGTCCGGCCCGTGCCGCGCACGCCCCTGGAGCGCGTTACGCTGGGGTTGAATTGGCTGCCAGAAACATGACCACCGGCGAAGATCAGGACGGTGCGCGCGGCGCCGCCGGCGATGGCCGCGAACGCACGTGTGCCTACCTAGAGCCATGACCGCGCGGCCGATGGTGCCGACGATGAAAAATGGGTGGATGAACTCGACGCGGTATTTTTTATGTCAAAAGGGTTGAACGGATAGGACCGGATCAATCTGGGGGCTGGGCATTCAACGCCGGCGGGAACGTGACAAAAATGAAACCGCGCGAAACGGCTCTTGATTTATATTCTCAATAAGGAATATGAAAACCACGGTGAAACTGACCGACATCTATGAATGCTTTTGCGATGCGACACGGTTGCGCATCCTGCGCGTGCTGGCGCAGGGTCCGTTGTGCGTCTGCCATTTTCAGGCGGTGTTGCGGGAGCCGCAGGTGAAAATATCGAAGCACCTCGCTTATCTCCGGGCGCGCGGCCTGGTCGAGGTGGAGCGGTCGGGCAAATGGATGATCTACGAATTGCCGACGAGACCAGCGGCAGAACTCCGCGCTAATCTGGCGTGCTTGCATGACTGCGTGGCGGAGCAGCCGGTATTTCAACGTGATTTGGAGCGGCTGACAAAACTTGCTCCGGCGCTCGCCGAGAGTGGCGCGGGGTGCTGCGGCCCGGTGCGGCGGAGGGTCGGAAGGGCCACCGTTCGAGCGGTCCCGTGAAAGGCGTAAAATTTTACCATGAACCAGAAAACTCCGTATAAAGTTTTGATTCTCTGCACCGGCAACTCGGCGCGTTCGATCATCGGCGAGTATCTGCTCCGCGCCAAAGGCAAAGGGCGCTTCGAGGTACACAGTGCCGGCTCCAAGCCGACCGGTCGGGTGAACCCGCTGGCAATCCGCGTGCTGGCGGAGAAGTACGGGCTCGACGCGAGCGCCGGCCGCTCGAAATCGTGGGACGAGTTCAAAGACGTGAAGTTCGATTTCGTGATCACGGTGTGTGACAACGCAAAAGAGGCGTGTCCGGTGTGGCCGGGGCAGCCGATGATTGCGCATTGGGGTTCGCCGGACCCGGCGGGAGCCGAAGGCACCGAGCAGGAAAAATATGCGGAGTTCGTGCGCGTGGCCTCGCAGGTCGCGCGGCGGGTGGAACTATTCTGTGCGTTTCCCGACGAGAAATTAGTCGACGTTGCGGCCGTACGTGCGGTGGGCGACCAATTTAAACTGGCAGGTGAGGAGGCGATGAAACGATGAGCGCGGCCGAAAACGATCCCGCGTCTTGGGCTGCAACCAGCGCCGCCGAGCCGGCCCCTGCGATGACGGTTTCAGCCCTGAAACGCGCTCTCGCGGAGGCGCCGGAGCTTTCGTTGTCGGTGCTTTGGCCAGACGGCGATCCGATCGAGGCGCATTTTCATGTGACCGAGGTCGGGCGCGTGCAGAAAGATTTCGTCGACTGCGGTGGCACGGTGCGGCGAAGCGTGACGTGTCTTTTGCAGACGTGGGTCGGCCAGGATGTGGCCCACCGCATCACCGCGGGAAAGTTGTTGAAAGCACTCGAGCATGCGGCGCTGGTGCTGGGCAGCGAAGATCTCCCCGTCGAACTCGAATACGAGGCCTGCAACGTGATTCAATTCAGGGTGGTCGCGATCGAGCGGGACGCGGAGCGGTGGTCGGTGCGGCTCGGTGGCAAGCACACGGATTGTCTCGCGAAGGAATTGTGCGGCGTCGCCGTCACGGCTGAGGCCGGGGGCTGCTGCGGTAGCGGCGGATGTGGCTAAGCAATTCGCGCGATGAGAATCCCGGCTTGGGTGGTGGGAGAATTTATTGGCACGTTTCTCCTCGTATTTTTCGGGTGTGGATCGGTTGCGGCAGCAATTTTGACGGGGGCGCAGGTGGGAATTTTCCAAGTGGCCACCGTTTGGGGGTTAGGAATCGCGACGGCAATTTTCCTGACGGCCTCGCTCAGCGGGGCGCACTTGAATCCCGCGGTGACGTGTGCGCTCGCGACGTGCGGGAATTTTCCGGCGCGACGCGTGGTGCCTTACATCACAGTGCAGTTGGCCGGGGCTTTTGTGGCGGCGGCGGTGTTGCACGGGGTTTTTGCCGGCTCGTTGGCCGCTTACGAGACGACCCACGCGCTCGTCCGGGGCGCGCCGGGGAGCGAGGCGACGGCGATGATCTTTGGCGAATTCTTCCCGAATCCCGGTGGCAAACCGCTGACGGACGCAGGACGCGCGCTGGTCTCAATGGGCGCGGCGTTTGGCATCGAGTTGCTCGGCACGGCGGTGCTGGCGTTCATAATTTTTGGGCTCACGGATGAGCGCAACTCCGCGCGGCCCCGCGAGCTGACGGCGATTACGATCGGGCTGACGGTGACCATGTTGATCTCGCTGCTGGCGCCGCTGACGCAGGCTGGGTTCAATCCGGCGCGGGATCTCGGACCGCGGCTGTGGAGTGCGATTTTTGGCGGTTGGGGCACCGTGCCATTTTCCGCGAATGGATCAGGTTGGTTTTGGGTGTACCTCGTCGCTCCGCTAGTGGGTGGGCAAATCGGCGGAATTCTGTACCGGGTGCTTTTGCGCCCGGGGTACAGAGCGGAACAATCGAACGGCGTTTGAGCGTTGGACGCGTGAAACCGATTTGGGTTAAACGTGAACTGTTTCGCTCGCTTGGGCTCGGAGCAGCGCGAGGAATTGTTCGGCGCCGCGGCTTTGGTAGCGCTGCAGGTGACGCGCGATGACCAGATCGCGTTGGGGTGAGCCGTCTTCGATTTCTAAGTAGACGATCGTTTTCTTATCCTCTGCGAGTCGCACCGCGCGCGGTAAAATGGTGACGCCTAGGTTAAGGGCCACGAGCGCTTTCACGGTGGCGATTTGAGCGCAGCGAAAACCGATGCGCGGATCCACGCGCATATCCCCGAAGTACGCGTGGACCTTTTCGGTGAGCGAACTGGCGTTCCCGAGCATCACAAAAGTCTGATGGGCGATTTCGGCAATTTTCACGCTCTTACGTCCGGCCAACGGATGGTCTTTCCCCACCGCCAAGAGCAACGGCTCGGTCAGTAACGGTTCGACGGAGAGCCGGGCGTCTTTGACCGGCGAGGATACGATCGCGAGATCCAGTTCACCCTCGAGCACACCACGCAGGAGCTGGCTGCGAAAATCCTCCCGGACAAAGATTTCGAGATTCGGGTGACGCTCGCGACACGTGGCAATCAGGGTCGGAAGCGCGTAGGGGGCGAAGGTTTGGATCGCACCGACGGTGATCCTTCGGCCGAGAGCGGGATGGTCGCTCAGTTCCTTGGTGGCGTTTTCAACCTCGAAGAGAATGCGTTTGGCCCGCTCGAGGAAGACGGTGCCAGCTTCCGTGACGACGGCCTTGCGTCCCAAACGATGGAATAGTTTGTGGCCGACTTCCTTCTCCAAATTAAGGATCTGCTGACTCAAAGAAGGCTGTGTCACATGATTGCGTTCGGCGGCACGCGTAAAGTTTCCGGTCTCGGCCACGGCGACGGCGTAGCGTAGTTGGTTCAATTCCATAGGATTTTACTATGCATACGATAGGAAACATCAATTTCAACTATTGATAAATATGCAGTATTATCTCCGCGTCGGCTTCAACCGGGGCCGCACAAATCTGAAAGAACCAAATACCATGAAATCCAACCAACTCGTTATTGCGGTCATCCCTGGCGTTATCGTCGCGGCCGCCCTTGTGCTTTCCTTTCGTTCCCCGGTTTCAGCGGAATCGCTGGTAGGCTTCGGCGCTGTTTTTGCGCTGATCGCCCTCCTCGCGCTCGAATACCGCTTTAACTGGAAAAACCTGCTCGGCCGCTAACCGGCCAACAGCGTAAAATCCAACCCTCCAACGGGGCCGGAGCAATCCGGCCCCGTTTTTTTGCGCCAGCAAGATTGGCGGTAAATCCCGCTGAGGGCGGATCCGAATACCCGCCACCCCGAGGCTAGCGCGTGAGGGCGCTGGCCCTTCGGTGGAGAGTCGGATCGGCTCTTAACGCAGCGCAGTGCGTACCAGGCGATCGTCGCCGTCGCTCGGCGCGGGTCGCAATTGCAGCGCTGCGCAAAGCAAATTGTAGATGTGAATATTCTCGAACTCGTCGAGTACCACGCCACCGGTTTTGAACGAAGGGCCGTTCGCGATGAAGATACCGTGCATTTCGGGCATCGCGGGATCGTAGCCGTGATCGCCTTTGAGCTCATCGTCCTTCCCCGCTAGAAAGGTGCTGCGGCGTTGAATGCGCCAGCTCGCCTCCGGCACGATCCACACGGGAGGAATGCGCGGATTGTCCCTGAGATGCCAGCGAGCAGGCAGGTCCTCGGCCCGGTAAACCTGGTAGTGCGCTGCGGGGAGACGGGCGCGGAGCGATTGCACGAGCGCGTCGACCTGGCCGTTGTTGGGCCGCAAGCCCGCCACCGCCCCGTCGAAGTCCACCTGCACCGCGTCGAAATCGATGGAGTCGTCGAGCATCGCTGTTTTCAACTGACCCTGGGTCGCGATGAAGCCGTGGTCGGAAACGATCACGAGATTAAGCGGGAGATTCTCCGCCTTGGCTCGCTCCACGATTTGGCCGATCTGGTTATCGAGGAGTTTGATGGCGGCCAGGACCTCCGGCGAATCAGGTCCGAACCGGTGACCGGCGAAATTCGTTTCTTCAAAATAGAACGTCGTGATCGACGGCCGTTGGCCCGCCGGTAGATGGAGCCAGCCGAAAAGTTCATCGATCCGTTGCGCGAAGGGCACGCTGTAATCGTAGGGTTTTGAAATCGTGGCCCGCAGCGGCCCGAAGTTCACCTCGGAACCTGGCCAGAAGTAGCAGGCGGCCGTGCGGCCCTGTTTAACGGCTGTGATCCAGATCGGCTCGCCGCCCCACCAGCGTGAGTCGCGGTTGGCAGCGGGCAATTTGTAGCGGAAATATTCGCCGAATTGCGGATCGAAAAAGACGTTGCTGATGATCCCGTGATGCGCCGGGTACAGCCCCGTCGCGATCGAGTAGTGATTCGCGAATGTCTGCGACGGAAACATCGGGATCAGTCCGCGCGCCGTCACACCGTCGCGGATCAGCGCCCTCAGGTGGGGTGTTTCGGCCGGATGCAAAGCGCAGTAATCCCAGCGAAATCCATCCATCGAAATCAGCACCAGCGGCGGCGGCGCGGCTTTTGATTTGGGCGAGACGACACAACCGGCGAAAAAAAGCGCGAGCAGACCCAGCGTCGCAGCGAAGAAACGGGGCAACGGTTTGTTCATGGATGGAGCGTTACAATGGTGGCGCCCCATGAGCCGGAGCGTTCATCACCTAGGCGAAAACCAGTCACGTGCGGCGACCGGCGCAGCCATGCATGCACCGTGGTGCGCAGCGTGCCAGTGCCCTTGCCGTGAACAACTCGGACATCGCGCAATCCCTGGCAGACGCAGGCCTCCAGGTACGCGGGGATAAGGTCCCGCAAATCCTTTGGATGAAACATGTGCAAATCCAATTCGGCGGTGATCGGCAGCGGCAAGGGAGCGACGTTGGGCGGGGTCGACTCCATGCTCGTTCTGCCTGGCGGATTTATACGTCAGCCCGGCCGCGCTGCCGCGTGACGCTCATGGGAACTGAAGGCGGGGTCGACGGCAGGGGCGGCGCGACGCCCAGGTCGGCCTCAGCGGGCGGGGCCGGAACGGCGGCAGAAGATTCGATCGCGGCCACAGGATCTGCGGAGATCGCAGGGGTGGCGGTGATATCAGTTATTCCGGCGTTTTCCGGCGTTGCGGCGGGGGGCAAAGCTGCGTCCGGGGTTGAAGGCTCCAACGAAATCTTGGGGATGATTTTCTTGATCTCGTCCTCCTCGATGGCGCGTTTGAATTCTTCCTCGACGCCGGCCGCGGCTTTTTTGAACTCGCGGATCGATTTACCGAGCCCCCGGGCAAATCCCGGGAGTTTGTCTCCGCCAAAAAGCACGAGCACGATCATGCCAATTACCACCATTTCCGGCATGCCGAGGCCGTCGATGAATGAGAACGCGTGAAACGGGAAAAGCATGGAGGTAATAGATTCGTACTCGGGAAAAATGTAACGGCAAAATTCGCCCCGCCGCACTCGCGCCCGGATCGCGCGGCTATTGCACGCCCACGCTCACGGTAAAGCGTTCTGTGCTGCCAGGCTTCACCCAGTGGAGTCCCACCTTGTGTTCGGCGGCGTTGGGCGGGCCCATCCACGGCTCGACGCAATAGAATGGCGCGGCTTCGTCCAGGGTCCACGTGACAAACGTGGCCTGCGGCGGCGGGACTTTTTCCGCGCTGACCCGCACCGTAACATCGCCCGAGCGGTCGCGTTCGCCGAACACGATTTCGCTGCTGGCGAGGTTGGTGTGCAGCGTGTCGATCAGATTGGGATTCGAGAGCGGCTCGGTGGTTTGCAGCACCGGACCGGGCATGAGCTGCCCGTTGGTCATGTCCTGCTTCAGCCGTTTCCCGGCCGGCAGCCGGATGACGTAATCCGACCGCTTGGCGCCGTCGCTCCACGGCACGGTGAAATAAAAATGATGGCCCGAGCTCCAAGGGATGGGTTCTTGGCCATGATTCGTCAGCGCAAACTCGCAACTGAGGCCGAGCGGCAGAAAACGGTAGGTCACGGTAAACTCGAATTCATACGGGTAACATGCGCGGATTTCGTCGTTCGGAATCATCGCTGCGGCGAAGCCATTGGCGTCGAGTCGGGTCACTTTGAAGTCCGCCTGCCGCGCCAGCCCGTGCATCGGCATTGGTCGGCGCACCCCATCGGCCGCGCGCCAGAAATGGATGTCGCCGCGATCGAACGTGCGGGCGTTGAAGGGAAAGAGAATGGGGTTCCCGCCCCGCACCTTGAAAAAACCGTCGAAGGTTGTGAGTTCGGGCCAGTAAACGACATCGCGCACGCTCCCATCGCCAAGCGTGAGATTCCAGTTCATGAGCCGCGCGCCCTTTTCCGGCAGGGCGAGGAAAGTCGAACGGCCGACGCGCCACCGGGTGAGCGTCTCGCCGAGATGTGAGATCTTTTCCATGACGGTGAAGCAAGCACGCGGCTCGTGGCGGGGAAAAGGATTTTCGGAGCAAGATGGACGCGTTCGTTCGAAATAAGGAATTGACGGTTTGGGCCACGCTGCGGGTACGGCGCTTGCATGACGCCGCGGTCGCCCTATCACTGACCGACGATGTCTCTGCGTTGGTTGATCCTTTTTGCCGGCATGCTGGTGGGCGCTGCGCGGCTGTCCGCTGCACCGGCTGCGCCGGAACGGACGTTGGCGCCGACTAAAGTTGTCGTGGTCCCGGTGCAGGACGAGATTTCCTCGTCGGTTTTGTATATTTTGCGGCGGGGCCTCAAGCAGGCCATCGAGGAGAAGGCGGATGTGGTGGTGCTCGACATGAAAACGCCCGGAGGAGCGCTCGATGTGACGTTCGATATCATGGAGGCGCTGGCGAAGTTTCCGGGACAGACCGTAACATTCGTGAACAACGAGGCGATGTCGGCCGGAGCTTTCATCGCCGCGACCACGGGCGAAATTTGGTTCACCCCGGATGGAATCATCGGCGCGGCGGCACCGGTGCAATCGACGGGGAAGGACGTCGATGCGACGATGAAATTAAAAATCACGAGTTACCTGAAGGCGCGGATGCGGGCGATCTCCGAGGGCAAGGGAGAGCGCGGTCCGGTGATCTCTGCGATGCTCGACTCCGAGTACGAACTCAAAGTCGGCGATGTAGTGCTCAAGCCGAAGGGCGAACTGCTTTCGCTGACTGCGACCGAGGCGATGAAGACCTACGGCGATCCGGCGCGGCCGCTGCTCGCGACGGGGATTGTGAAGTCCGTTGATGAATTGCTGATCAAGAAATTCGGGGTGAGCGGCTACTCGGTTCGCCTACTCGAAATCACGTGGTCGGAGCATCTGGCGGTGCTGTTGAATCGGATTTCACCGTTGCTGCTGGGCCTCGGACTCCTGGCGCTGTTCATCGAATTCAAGACTCCCGGCTTCGGGCTCTTCGGGATCGCCGGCATCGTCTGTCTCGGCGTCGTGTTCCTCGCGAGTTACGCTGCAGGCATGTCGGGACATGAGCCGGCGCTGGTGTTTGCGCTCGGATTGCTGCTCGTGGCGATCGAAGTATTTTTCCTTCCCGGCGTGGCGATCGTCGCGTTGGTGGGGCTCATCATGATGCTAGGCTCGCTCGTGTGGGCGATGGCGGATCTTTGGCCTGGGGTTCCGCTGACAGTCGAGTGGTCGGGCGATGCTTTTGTGGCGCCGTTGCGCGACCTGGGGCTCGGTTTGGCGCTCGCGCTGGGCCTCGGTTTGGCGCTCGCGCGGTTTCTGCCGCGCGGCTGGGTGTGGGACCGTCTGGTCCTTGGCACGGTCGTCGGTGGCGCCGCGCAGTTTTCCGGTGGGGCGCCCGATGGCGCGAATGCGCTGGCGTCGCTGGTCGGCTCGTGTGGCGTCGCGGTGACGGCGTTGCGTCCGGGCGGCCAGGTCGAAATCGGCGGACGCCGTTATGAAGCGCAGGTGGCGGTCGGAGCGATTGACGCGGGGGACCGAATCATCGTCAGCGGTCGCGCGAGTTTTGGCCTCGTGGTGGAAAAGATGGACGCATGAACGGGATCACGATCCTTTTTCTCATGGGAGCCGTGCTGCTCGCCGCGGAAGTTTTTCTGCCCGGCGCGATTGCGGGAATTTTCGGCGGCGTGGCGATGCTCGCCGGTTGTGTGCGGGCGTTTCAGGTCTTTGGTTCCGGCGGTGGCGCGATGGCGGTGCTGGTCGCGCTTGGTTTGCTCGCGATTACTTTTTATTTCGAACTGGTCTGGCTGCCGCAGACGCGTTTCGGGAAAAAGCTTATCGTGCAGTCGGCGATTGATGCGACCAGCCAGCCGCCGATCGCCCTAGCGGCCGAAGTGATCGGCCAGTCGGCGGAGGCGGTCACGCCGCTCGCGCCCAGCGGATATGTGCGTGTCGCCGGGCGCCGCTACGAAGCATTTTGTGAGACCGGACACGTTGCGGTGGGAGAAACCTTGCGCGTAGTCGGGCTCGATAATTTCCGTTTGATCGTCTCCCAATCCTAAATTTATGCCCACCACCACCACCATCCTTCTCGTCGTGATCGGTATCCCGGCGCTGATCGTCATCTTCATCTTTTTCTCGTTCCTGAACACATGGCTAAAGGCCTTCATGAATGGAGCGGCCGTGAGCCCATTCAATCTGCTCGGCATGCGGCTCGGCGGCGTGCCCTACAACCTCGTGGTCGATGCGCGCATCACCGCGGTGAAAGCGGGTATTGAGGTTTCCACGGATAAAATCGCCGCGCACTATCTTGCGGGCGGTAATGTTGTCCCGACGGTGCAGGCGATCATCGCCGCGCAAAAAGCGGGTATCGAACTTGGCTGGGACCGCGCGTGTGCGATCGACTTGGCGACGAAAGGCTCCGGCAAATCCGTGCTTGAGGCGGTGCGGACTTCCGTGGATCCGAAGGTAATCGACTGCCCGAATCCGGAGAGCGGGCGCGCGACGATCGACGGCGTGGCGAAGGACGGCATTCAGGTGAAAGTTAAAGCACGGGTGACGGTACGCACCCACCTCGACCGTTTCGTCGGTGGCGCGAAAGAAGAGACGATCATTGCACGTGTGGGCGAGGGCATCGTGTCGACCATCGGTACGTCCGACAGCTACAAGCACGTGCTCGAGTCGCCCGACCGCATTTCGAAAACCGTGCTGGCGCGCGGACTCGATGTGGGCACGGCGTTTGAAATTCTTTCCATCGACATCGCGGACGTGGACGTGGGTGAAAACGTTGGCGCGAAGTTGCAGGAAGCGCAGGCCGAGGCGAACAAGAGCATAGCGCAGGCGCAGGCGGAAATCCGGCGCGCCGCGGCCGTCGCAGTCGAGCAGGAGATGAAGGCGCGGGTGCAGGAGATGCAGGCGAAGGTCGTCGAGGCGCAGGCGCAGGTGCCGCTCGCGATGGCGGAGGCGTTTCGCTCCGGTCGCCTCGGCGTGATGGATTACTACAAAATGGAAAACGTGCAGGCCGACACCGCGATGCGGCAGAGCATCGCCCAGCCCGAAGGGAAAAAATAATTCCAGGGGCCGACGATGGATTGGATTCTTCAGCACTTGCAGTTGGTCCTCGCGATCGGCGGAGCCTTTGTGGTGTGGCTGCAGCAGCGCCAAGCGAAGGCGGCGGCCGGGTCTTCGTCGGACGAAGCGACGCGACCCGTTCAGCCTGCGACCGTCGCGGAGGCCGATGATGTCGAGCGGGCGAGACGTATCCGCGAGGAAATCCTGCGCAAGATCGCCGAGCGGCGAGGCGGTGCCATCCCGGCGGCGCCGGCCCGGCCGGAAGTCACTGCCGAGGAAAAGAAATATAAGTTCCCGCCGCTGATGCGACCGACGGCGCCGGTGGACCCGTTTGGTGGTCCCACGCAGACAACGGTGTTCACGCGCCCGGAACCGATGCCGCCGCCGGTAATGGTGAAGACCGAAAGCAACGAAGCGGTGTTGGCCCGACAGGAAAAACTCGCGCAACAGATGCGAGATCTCGAAGCACAACGCGCGGTGGTGCTGCGTCGAACCGCGGCCGCGACCGCGGCCACGGTTGCGGCGGAAGGCGTGCGCTGGCGCGCGGCCTCGAGTGTGCGCGAAGATTTGCGCGAACCGCGCACGCTTCGTCATGCGATGATTTTGCGCGAGGTCTTGGGCGCGCCGGTGGGACTGAGATAGCTAGATCGGGCCCGGCTCGGGGAGTTCTATGGCCTGAGTTCAGCTGACTGCGATCCGACTGACCCTCACGCCCGTAGGTCGGTGCGCGCAGGCGCACGGGCCGACTCCGATCATCCCACTCGGCTATTCTGATCGTCGCTTACAACGCGCCAGGTGCCGGCAGGATTCCGCGATTATACCCTTTGAAGCCGAGGCCAAAGCGTTTGCCGGCAGCCTCGATCTGGAGATTTTCGCCGACTGAAGCCGTGATGTACAATTGTCCGGGCCACGGAAGCACCGTGGTTTGGCCACGTACGAGGGTGGTATTGGCGAGGAGCACCCGGCCGTCAGAGACGGTGACGACTTGAACTTGAAGTGTATCCAGCGCGATCAGCTTGATCGTATTCTCCACCACGGGAGCGACGGTGGTCCCGGGAGTAGTCCGAGCAGCCGGGCTGACGGATTTTTCACCACTGAAAAACAGCGACTTCACCGTCCACGTCACGGCCACGATCGCCACGACGACGAGCGCAATCTTGCCGAACTTCAGGACAAACGCCGGATCGAGGAGGGGCGCTGCGGGCAGGTTGGTACGGCTGCGCGAATATTTCGGCTGGGAACGTTGGTTGTCGCCGGATGGTTCGTCGCCCGGTGGCGTGCTCCGGTCGCCGCGATCGTCGGCGGACGCGACGGACACATCCATGCGACCATAAATTTCGCGGCTGGGCTGGCGCGCGCGAGGCTCGTCGTTGCCCAGCGCCGCGTAGTCGTTGAGGATGCGTTCGGCTGGGAGCTTAAGAAAGTTGGAGTACGTCCGCAGGAAACCGCGCACGTAAATGTTGCTCAGCCCGATGTCGAAATGGTTGCTCTCAAACTTCTGCAGATATTCGCCGCGGATCTTGGTGGACTCGGCGGCCTCGCGGATGGAGATGCCTTTTTGTTTACGGGCGTCTTCGAGGCGTTCGCCGATGGTCTGCATGGGGCTGAGTTAGGGAGTTTGCGAACGAAGGGGAAGAAGGATTTTAGCCGCGGATTTTTTTGTCACGACCATCTCGACCGGCGAAATGGGAAACACGGCGACATCGCAGGAGACTTTCGGTGGATTCGAACAACCGGTGGCGTGCCGACTTAGAGCGCCTCAAGATCGACGAGGATTTCGCGTGGACTGGAACCGTTTTCGGGGCCAACGATGCCCTTTTCTTCCATCAAATCCATGATGCGGGCGGCGCGATTGTAGCCGATGCGCAGGCGGCGCTGAATCATCGACGTGCTGGCGCGTTTGGTTGATTTCAACACGTCGAGCGCCTGTGCGTAGAGTTCGCCGTCGTCGCCCATATCGTCGTCGCCTTCGCCGTCGTCGCCCTCGTCCTCCTCTTTCGCATCGCGATCGATTTGCTGCTGGACGGCTTGGGCGTATTGCGGCGGGCCGTTGACCTTTAGGAATTCGACCATGCCCATGACTTCCTCATCCGATACGAATGCGCCCTGGGAGCGGACGAGACGTGACGTGCCGGGCGGGGAAAACAACATGTCGCCTCGTCCGATCAGCGTGTCGGCGCCCTTCGTGTCGAGAATGGTGCGGGAGTCGACCTGCGAGGCCACCTGGAACGCGATGCGCGAGGGGAGGTTGGCTTTGATGACGCCGGTGATGACGTTCACCGAAGGACGCTGCGTGGCGATGATGAGATGGATGCCGGCGGCGCGGGCGAGCTGCGCGAGACGCGCGATGGAGGTCTCAATCTCGGCGGGCGCCACCATCATGAGGTCGGCCAGTTCATCGATGATGGCCACGATATAGGGCAGGCGGTCGGGCACCTCGATGCCGTCGTCGAGCAACGGGTCGACGCCGGTGAGCGAGCCCTGTGTGGGAACGGCGGCGGGTTCGGGCTTGGCGGTTTTTTTGCGGGTGTTGAAGCCGACGATGTTGCGGACGTTGACCTTCGCGAAGAGCTGGTAGCGCTGCTCCATTTCCCCGAGCAACCACTTTAGAGCGGCGGGGACTTTCTTCGGCTCCGTCACCACGGGAATCAACATGTGCGGGAGCGAATTGAAAATTTTCAGCTCCACGACTTTCGGATCCACCATAATCAGCCGGAGATCCTTCGGGCTTTTCGAGTAGAGAATGGAAGCTACGATGGAATTGATGCAGACGGATTTGCCCGAGCCGGTGGCGCCTGCGATGAGCAGATGCGGCATCTTGGCGAGGTCGGAGATGAGGGGTTTGCCGGAGACGTCTTTGCCGAGTGCGATGGGAATTTCGGCTTTTGCGTCGGCCCAATCCTCGCTCTCGAGCAGTTCGCGCATGCCGACTGGCGTGGGATTTTGATTGGGTACTTCGACGCCGACCGCGGCCTTGCCGGGGATCGGGGCGAGGATACGGACCGACTGCGCGCGCATGCCGAGCGCGATGTTCTTATCGAGGCCGGCGATTTTCTCGACTCGTACGCCGGCGGCGGGCACGACCTCATAACGGGTGATCACGGGCCCCACGTGAATTTCGCCGAGGGTTACCTCGACGCCAAATTCCCCGAGAATGCGCAGGAGATTTCCCGCGTTCACGCGATGTTCCTCCTCGGTGTTGCCGGCGGTTGGTTTGACCTGCTCCTTCAGCAAGTGAAGGGGAGGAAATTGGTACGCGGCGTCTTTGCTCTGGGGGAGACTGATTTTGGCGGCTTTTTTCGGCTCTTCGGGTTTGACGATATTCAGCTCGAGCTTGCCGGTGGTCGCGGCGACGAGTGCTTTGGTGTCGGTCGCCGGTGCGGTGGCCGTAGACGCACCGCTGGCCTGCTCGAAAGGAGCGGTGGGTTTTCCGGCGATTTTCGGCGGTGGTGCGGAGACGGGTGCCGGTCGCACTGGCTTGGCGACCGGATCCTCGGCGGATTTGGGAACGAAGGTTTTTTTGGTCCCGCTGGGCTCCACCGGCGGAGAAGGGGGCGAGGCAACGACTGGCGCGGCTTTTTGCCGGGATTTTGCCTCCCGCTCTTTTTGTTTTGCAGCGAGTGCCGCCGCTTTTTTCTGCGCACGCTCCTCCCGCCAACCGGAGAAATTCGTAAAGATCTTCTCGATCTCGGCCCCGATGTCCCGGGTGCCGATAAAAATCAGCGCGACCGCGTAGACCGTGCCCAATAGTAAGCCGGAACCAAACGAGCCCAGCGCCTCCTGCAGAAATCGTTCGTAGATTAGGCGACCGAGGTAGCCGCCCGGCCCGTTCGGGAAATAATTACTCTCTTTGATGCTATCGACCATGGCCGCTAGGCCGGCCAGCGACATTACGGCGACCGCCATCGCAGTCAGGCGCGTGCCTGTTAGATGCCGGGCTGAACGGACCGAGGTATAAAGCATCCACACTAGGAAAACCGGCAGCAGCCAAGTGCTTGCGCCGATGGCGAACAAAAGGAAGTAGATGCAGTCGGCCCCGATCCATCCCATCATGTTTTTCAACTGTGGGTCGGTCCCGAGCTGGCGCGTCTGGGCCGGATCGTAATCAAGAAGCGCGACCGTAATGAACACGCCCAGGACAAAGCACACAATGGCGACAGACCAGTTCGGACGGTAGCGTGGGACTTTGAAAGATGGCCCGTCGATTGAGTTTGAAGTCTCTGGCTTGGGCATTTGTGTGGCCGACCTTAGTCGACGCGGATTGCACGCTATCTGTCCGGCCGGTCAAATGTAAATGCCCTGCAGCTATTTTCATAAAAAACTATCTGTCGCATGATGCGGGACATTATTCTTTTTCAGCCGATTTATCAGGAACGCGTGTGGGGCGGACGCGCCCTCGAGACGAATTTATCTCGCACTTTGCCGCCCTCTGCCCCGATCGGTGAAAGCTGGGAAATCGTTGATCGTGCCGAGGCCCAGTCTGTGGTGCGCGGGGGCAAGTACGCCGGGCTGACGTTTCGTGCGCTGCTGGCCAAGGAGGGTGCGGCCGTGATGGGACCGGACTGGCCCGCGACGAAATCGTTTCCGATCCTCATCAAGTGGCTCGATTGTCGCGAGCGCCTGAGTTTGCAGGTGCATCCGCCGGCGGGCGTCGCAGGCGAACTGGGCGGCGAGCCGAAGACCGAGAACTGGTACATCGCGGACACCCGCCCGGGCGCGAAATTGATCGTAGGTCTGAAGCGCGGGATGACGCGCGCCCGTTTCGAACAGGCGGTGACGGACCAGACGCTCGAGGCCTGTGTTCACCGGTTTCCGGTCACGGCGGGCGACTCCATTTTGGTTCACAGCGGACAGGTGCACGCCATCGACGCGGGTAACCTCATTCTGGAGATTCAGCAGAACTCCGATACGATCTACCGCGTGTACGATTGGGGCCGGGTCGGCCTCGACGGCAAGCCGCGGCAGATGCATCTGGCGCAGTCCTTGCGTTCCATCGATTGGAAGGATTTCGAGCCGAAGCCCGTGCGGGGTGCGCCCACCTCGGGCGTGATCGCGGACTGCCCGGAGTTTTCAATTCGGCGGCTGGTGCTCGGGGCCGGCGAACGGAATCATATTTCGGGCGGACAACAGCCGCGACTACTGAGCGTGGTGAGCGGCAGTGTGCGTTGCGGCGGAACACTGCTCAACCGCGGCGACAACGCTTTGCTGCCGTACGCGGCCGCTTTCGCGCTCATCGCAGAAACCACGGCGATCGTGCTGGTGACGGAAAATTTTGCGGGATGAAAGGGCTCGCGCTGCGACGCCGAAATCGCGGCGGGTGCCTCGTCAAGCTGCTCGTGCTGGCGACGTTTTTCGCTGCGGCGTTCGCGCTCGCCTGGATGCTTTTCCTGCCGGTCGTCCTCACGCAGCAACTGCGAAGTCGGACGGGCTTCGACGCGGAGGTGACGAATTTCGCCGTCAATCCTATCACGGGCCACGTGGTACTCCGCGGCCTGGTGCTTTCTAATCCGGCGGCATTCGGCATGAAGGATGGCCTGCAATTGCGAACATTCGAGGCGGACGCGGACGTGAGTTCGTATTTCGGCGATAAGCTCATTTTCGACGATCTTACGATCGATGTGCAGCGGCTCACGCTGGTGAAACGCGCTGACGGGCGGACGAACCTCGAGTTTTTCCAGCATGGTCTGGTCGGGATGATGCCCGGTCCTCCGTCGGCGAAGTCCGGTATGCTGGTGCGGAGGCTCCATTTACGTTTCGATACGCTGGGGCTGGCCGATCGGAGCAATGCCCAAGGTCTGCGCGTGAGCGAGTACCAGCTGGGATTGGATCAAACGTTTACGAACGTCTCCGAGTTGAGGCAGGTGCTCGGGCCTGACGTGTTGCGCACGCTGCTGGCAAATGACCTGCTGAACGGACTCGCGCCGTTTTTGTCGGGGGATTTCGGGCGGACGCTGACAGAAACCGCGCGCGCCGCTGGCAGTGCACCACCGCCGGCCGGGAGTAAGGCAACGGACCTGTTTCGAGGGTTTCTCGACAAGCTTGAAGAAAAGCGGAAGCCGTAGTTGGTTCAGCTCCTTCGTTTTTCCATGAGCCCATCCGATTCTCCCGTTCAACCCACTCCTTCTGCCGAAGAATCGGCTCAGGCCAATCCGCCCGTCGATGGCACCGTAGCGCTCGCCGCAGCCAAGAAGGAAGCCGCGGATAACTACGAGCGCTTCATGCGGATCGCCGCTGATCTGGAAAATCTGCGCAAACGTACCGTGCGCGAAAAGGAAGAGCTCCGGTTGTTCGCCGCCTCACGCGTGCTGGAAGACCTGATGCCGGTCCTTGACAATCTCGCGCTCGGGCTCGCGGCGGCAAAGCAGCCGAACGCCGACCTTAAAATGCTCACGGGCGGGGTCGATATGGTGCTTACGCAGTTCAAGACCGCGCTTTCGAACCACGGCCTGAAGGAAATCAATCCCGTTGGCTTGGCGTTCGATCCGCACCAACATGAGGCGATTTCACACGCGCCGAGCGCCGACGTGAAAGCGGAGCATGTCCTGACCGTCGTCCGCACGGGCTACGCGCTCAACGGACGCCTCCTGCGGCCCGCCGCGGTGGTCGTCTCAAGCGGCGCGGCCAAATAAGCGTCAACGTTCCCGCGATCCTCATGGCTAAGGAAGACTACTACGAACTGCTCGGCGTCCAGAAAGGCGTGTCCGAGGAAGAGTTGAAAAAAGCGTACCGCAAAAAAGCGGTTCAGTTTCATCCGGATAAAAACCCGGGCAACAAAGAGGCGGAGGAAACGTTCAAGAAAGTTTCCGAGGCTTACGAGGTGCTCAAGGATGCGGACAAACGCGCAGCCTACGACCGCTACGGTCACGCCGCGTTTCAAGGTCCGGGCGGCGGTGCCGCGGCGCGCGGTCCGGCGGGTGGCGGTGGCGGCTTCCACGATCCCTTCGATATTTTTCGCGAGGTGTTTGGCCAGCAAGCAGGCGGCGGTGGCGGTGGTGGCGGCATTTTTGACGAAATGTTCGGCGGCGGTCGTGGCGGCGGACCTGATCGCGACGGGGCCGACCTGCGTTACGATCTGGAAATCACCCTCGAGGAAGCGGCGCGCGGCGTGGAAAAGGAAATCTCTTTCCGTAAAGCGATGACGTGCGAACGCTGCACCGGGTCCGGGGCGGAGCCCGGATCCAAGCGCGTCACGTGTCCGACCTGTCGCGGCGCCGGCCAGATTCGCCGCTCGGGCGGTATCATCACGTTTACCCAAGCCTGTCCGACGTGCAGCGGCTCGGGCCAAAAAATCGAAAAACCTTGTACCGCGTGTCACAGCGAAGGCCGCACCGCGCAAACGACTAAACTCAACGTCCGCATTCCTGCGGGAGTGGAAACGGGTTCGCGCCTCCGCTCCAGCGGCAACGGCGAATCCGGGGGACCAGGCGGATCGGCGGGCGATCTCTACATCGTCCTGGCGGTGAAGGATCACGAGCTGTTCGAGCGGCAGGCCGACGCGCTCTTCTGCGAAATTCCGCTCAAGTTCACGCTCGCGACGCTTGGTGGCACGATCGAGGTGCCGACGCTTTTCGGCAAAGCCGCGTTGAAAATTCCATCGGGCACCCAAAGCGGCACCACGTTCCGCCTGCGCGAAAAAGGCATGCCGTCGCTGCGCGGCGGCCGGCAGGGCGATCAACTCGTGCGCGTGCACGTGGAAGTTCCGACTTCGCTGAGCGCCGAGCAGCGCAAGCTGCTGGAGGACTTTGCGCGCATCAGCGGCGACGCCGCGGAACCGACGTCGAAAAGTTTCTTCGAAAAAGCGAAGAAGTTTTTCTGAGGGGAAACGACACGGCTTGAGTGGAGGCGGGGTGCCCTCACCCCGCTTGGGAGCGACGCCCAAAGAGCAATTGCCGGGTGCTGGCACCTGGCCTCCATCGAACGATTGATTTCGCCCCGTGCGGATAAAAACTTCCTTCCCCGGTAATCCCTGTTTATCGGTCTGATCTGTGGTTAAAGCAGACTTGGAAAATCCCAAACTGGTGGCGATCGATGTCGCGGTGGAGCGCCGGATGGCGCTGCGCGCCGCCGGGAAAAAAGTGGTTCTGACCAACGGCGTTTTCGATCTGCTGCACACGGGCCACCTTTTTTACCTGCAAAAGGCGAGGGCGTTGGGCGACGCGCTCTTCATTGCCCTCAACGGCGACGTGAGCGTGCGGGCGCTGAAAGGCCCGCTGCGACCGGTTCAATCTGAAGAACAACGAGCCTACGCGCTGGCGGCCCTCGCGTGCGTCGACGCGGTGTTTTTTTTCAACACACCGCGGCTCGACACCGAGATTCGCGCGCTGCAGCCGGATGTTTACTGCAAGGCCGGCGACTACACGTTGGAGAAGCTCGATCCCGGTGAACGCGTGGCGCTGCAAGGCTTTGGATCGCGCATCGAATTCATGCCTTTTCTCGCGGGCTTCAGCACCACGGCGCTGATTGCGAAGATCAAGGCGGCGGGCGAAATCTGAATCACCATGCGTGTCGTCATTCTCGGTTCCGGTCGCGGCTCGAATGCCGAGTCGATTCTCGTCGCTCAACAAGCGGGCCGCTTGAGCAGGGCGCGGGTCGTCGGAATTTTTTCGGATCAACCGGAAGCAGGGATTCTGTCGTTGGGTCTGCGTTTCAATGTGCCGGCGATGTTCATTGATCCCGCGCCGTTCAAGACGAAGCTCGAGGGCGAAGGCGAGACGCGGTTTATTGCCGCAGTACAAGCGGCCCGGCCGGATTTGGTGGTGCTGGCGGGTTTCATGCGGGTGTTGAAGCCAGGATTTCTCAACGCGTTCGCCGGGAAAATTATCAACCTGCACCCGAGTCTGCTGCCGAGCTTCCCCGGGCTCGATGGCATCGGGCAGGCGTTTCGTCGTGGCGTAAAATTTGCGGGATGCACGGTGCACGGGGTCACCGCTGAGGTGGATGGCGGACCGATCCTCGATCAGGCCGCGGTGCGCGTGGCGCCGGGCGAGACCTTGGATTCGCTGACGGCGCGGATTCATGCGCTGGAACACACGCTGCTGCCGACGGTGATTGCGCGGTTGAGCGAGGTGGAGTGAGCGGCCGGCTTGAGCGCGCGGGCGCCCTTAGGGCCTCGCGGCAATTCCCTTGCCCGCAATGCGTGGGCCGGAAACGGTGGAAGGAATGGAATTATTTGAAATCAAGGCCGAGATTTCCCCGGCGGTGACCAATGGAGTGGACGATCTCTTGCTTGAGCTGGGGGTGGGGGGCTGGAGCATTCTCGAGGATGCCATCGCTAAGCGCGCGTGGGTGGTGGGCATTTTCGAGGGCGAGAATGTGGCCAAGGCACGGTGGGCACTGCTCGAGCCTCTGCTGACGAATCTAGAGGTGGCAGTGATAGGCAAGGTGGAGGAGCGGCCGCTGGGCGACCAGGATTGGAAGGATAGCTATAAGATTCATTTTCACGCCTGGCGCTTCGGGCGGTTACACTGGGTGCCGGTTTGGGAGCGCTCCACGTTTGTACTGCCGGCGGGCGACGCCGTGCTCTGGCTTGACCCGGGATTGGCGTTTGGCACGGGCAATCATGAAACCACCCGGTTGTGTGTGGAGCGTCTCGTTGAGATTGCGGAGCAGCAGAAGCCGGTCGGTCGTGTGATCGATGCCGGCTGCGGATCGGGCATCTTGGCTCTTTCGGCGGCTTTACTCGGTTTTCGTGATGTCGTTGGCTTCGATTTAGATGCCGAAGCGGTGAGAGTCAGCAAGGAGAACGCAGCGCTGAACAAGCTGACCGCCCACGCCGAATTTTTCACCGGTGATTTGATCAGTGGATTGGCGGGTTGCCAAGCCGACGTGCTCCTCGCGAACATCCAAGCCGACGTTCTAATGCGCTTTGCCGGCGAACTGGTGGCCGCGGTGCGACCGGGCGGTCACCTCGTGCTGAGCGGCATTCTAGCCGCGGAACTGGGGGCTGTGAGGGCGGTATTCGCTAAAGCGGCGATGGGCTGGACGATCGATTCGCGCGTGATGGGCGAATGGAGCGACTTGGCTTTGAAACGCCCTCTAATTTAGCCGCGGGCAAACCCCGAAGGCATGGGGCGATGGCTGGCGTTCAACCCAAACGCTCCTAGGAAAACAAATCCGTCGGGGTACGACTCATAAACTCTTCCATGTAAGCAGTAGTGGCTTTCCCTTCGATGAAAACGGGATCGGCCATGATCGCCTTTTGGAGAGGGATGGTGGTCTTAATGCCGCGGATCAAATATTCGCTTAGGGCGCGATACATGCGTTCCAGCGCCGTTTTTCGATTTGGGCCATACGTGATGAGCTTGCCGATCATCGAATCGTAATAAGGGGGGATGGTGTAGCCTGAGTACGCGTGGGAATCGACTCGTACGCCGTGTCCACCGGGCGAATAGTAAAGGCCAATAGTGCCGGGAGAAGGGATGAAGTTACGCGCGGGATCCTCGGCGTTGATTCGGCATTCGATGGCGTGCTTCTCAAATTTGATATCGCCTTGGTCGAAATCCAGTTTTTCCCCGTTCGCCACGCGAATCTGTTGTTTAATCAGGTCGATGCCCGTGACTTCCTCCGTAACAGGATGCTCCACCTGAATTCGGGTGTTCATCTCGATAAAGTAATAGTTACCCTTGGCATCGACAAGAAACTCGATGGTTCCGGCGTTTTCGTATTCGGCCGCTTCCGCCGCGCGAATGGCGGCTTTCCCCATCTTTTTTCGAAGATCCGACGTGAGAAAGGGGGACGGAGATTCTTCGATAAGCTTTTGATGACGACGTTGCACCGAACAATCGCGCTCGCCCAAGTGCAGGATTTTCCCGTGTGAATCGGCCAGAATTTGGAATTCGATATGCCGGGGTTTTTCGATGTATTTCTCGATGTAAACTTGTCCGTTCCCGAATGCTTTTTCCGCCTCGCCGCGGGCCACGTGATATTCTTTAGCGAATGAAACATCGTTATGCGCGATCCTCATCCCGCGACCTCCACCACCTGCGACAGCTTTGATAATGACAGGATAGCCGATTTTTCGGGCGACCTTAACCGCTTCCCGCTCAGAATCCACGGGACCGTCTGATCCCGGCACGATTGGTACACCGGCTTTCCTTACGGTGTCTTTGGCCACCGCTTTATCGCCCATCATTTTTATGGAGCGAGATTTCGGCCCGATAAACTTGATGTTACATGATTCGCACTGCTCAGCGAATTTCGCGTTCTCTGAGAGAAATCCATAGCCCGGATGGATTGCGTCCACGTCGGCAATTTCAGCCGCGCTAATGATACGATCGGCTCGCAGATAGCTGTCGGAACTCTTTGGTCCTCCGATGCAAATCGCCTCGTCTGCGAGTTGAACGTGAAGCGATTGAACATCAGCTTCGGAGTAAACCGCCAGGGTTTTAATCCCAAGTTCACGGCAGGCTCTTACAATGCGAAGGGCAATTTCACCGCGGTTGGCGATGAGGATTTTTTGAATCATCGGAATATCTGGAGGACGATTGATCCCTCCTCCCTCCCTAGCTTCAGCGAGCTGAAAGGATGGAGGACTGAAGGATTACGGGATGACCTACCCCTGTTTTACCTTAAAAAGGCGCTGGCCGTACTCCACGGGTTGGCCGTTTTCCACCAAGACTTCGACGACGGTGCCCTTGGTTTCGGCCTGGATTTCGTTCATGATCTTCATGGCCTCGATAATGCACACGGCGCTAGTCTCAACGACTTTGGTTCCCGCTTCGGCGAACGCCTTGCTTTCGGGGTTTGGCGATCGGTAAAACGTACCAACCATTGGAGATTTTACGTAGGTTACGCCGACTTCCTCTTCCGGCGAAGACGCAATTAAAGAATTGTTGACCGGCTGAGCGCCTGCGCTCGGGGCTGTTGCTACGGGAAAGCTGCCATCTGCACTCGTAGCGGGAGGATTTGAGTTACGGCTGGACGTAACCAACGGCAGGCCATCAAGCCCTCGCCGAATTTTTAGCTTAAAGCCTTCTTCCTCGACCGCAAACTCGGTCAATTCCGAGCGCTTCATAAGGTCGATGATTTGTTTGATCTGTTTTAGGTCCAAGCTGTGCCTAGGGTTAAAGGTTTACGACGTCAGGAGACTTAGGTGGAATTTAAGGTTTATCGTTCAAAAGAAATGATCTCCGGCTAGCAATCTTTGTTTTCCCTCGTCTCGAAAAATGCGCCAGAATCGGTAATTTCTCAGGAAAAATCGCTGTTTTGAATGAAAATCATGTTTTTTGGGGTAAAATTGCTCAATCTTAAAACTGCAATCTTTCGAACGCCGGCGGCTGGATCGACCCTCTAAAAGTAGTCTAGCGGTGCGCCACTATGTGCCACGGTGCCAGGATTCCGAGCTCGATTGAGAAGATAAAGTCGGATCAATAACCAAGACTTGGAAAACTCGGGGGCCGGCATTGGTTTCTCCGACAGACGATGAAGGTTAATCAGCCGGTAAAAGTGGTAAGAACGGATGATTGCGGCGGGCTTCTAAGTAATCTTGCAAAGAAGGTTTCAGAGGCTCCATTCGCGGTTGTAGGTTTGGACTTAGGCGACCCAAAGCCGCCACAATTTCGGCCCGTTTGCGGTAGGTGCCGCCGTGTTTTCAAATATGGTGACCGAGGCACCCGCAGTCGCAGCTATCCATCCCGGTGAATAACCACAGTTAGCCGTCGTCCACGGCCCATCTTTTCGCGCCATCGCTGGCCCAGTGCGTATCAGGCGCGTCGATGGCGATCTGGCCTTCGCGTGCTCTGGCGGGAACTTGGACGGCGCGGCAAAAGTAGCCGGTGGACTCGCATCGAGCGTGGGATATTGTTGCTGCTCCCGCGGTGGCCACCCACGCAGCGCACCCGGCCAAAGACCTTGCCAAGCCCTTCGCCGAGGACAGGCGAACCCGACCACGCCCAAGCAAATAAACGTGAGATGGCCGGGGGATAGAGCGGTGCCTCCATCCCCCGTTTATCGGGAGAAATGGCTTCGGGCGGAACGGCGGCGTTCGCTGCACAGTGCGGTGCGTTCGTATCAACGCTCGCCGAAAGGCCCACGCTGTGCAGACGCGTTGCACGCCGTAAACCCGGCCGGTAGCCGTGAGGTTGAGCGGGCTTATGTGCGCGACCTCCACCAACCAGCCAGGACGGCCTCGTTCTTCGTAGCAGGAGACACCCTCATCCACCTCGGCGGGATTTCGCAGCCCAGTCGGTTCGCCTAGCCGCCATATTCCCGCGCGGTATCGCCCAGCCCGGCCGATGTGCGGTGCGCGCTCCGTGTCGGCGCCCGCGATTCCCCGAGCAGCGGCACGGATCACGGTGCTCTAGGGGATGAGCGCATCAGGCGCACGCATGCGCAGGAGGCTCGGCACGAGCAGGGTCTTCCGGCTCGTTCCCGAGCGCAGCCGGCGAAACTTCTAGGCCGTAGTCTGCGGGGTGCTGTGTTCGACGATGCGCTTCTCCGAGGCTTGTTCGATATCCGCTTCGCAGCGCTTTCGGCTTCAACCAAGCCGTGCCCAGCAAAAGCAGTGAAGTTATCTCGAGGGCAACCGACCCACAGAATCATCGCTCGTCGATCCGACATACGAGGAGTTAACTGTTCGAACCCAGTAAAGGCCAAACGACCAGATCAGGGGCACGGCTTCGGACCGAAACACCGTTATTTCTGGTCCCACTAAGGGAGGCTTCTGCAATCGGTGTCGCGAATACTGTTAATCTAATCAACTGTTTCCTAACCATTTAAAATCGATCGATAGAATATTTATAAAAAAACCTTGATCCGCCGAGCTTCGCGCACATGTTCCGCCCTCCCTTCGATTCGCGACGTCAAAAAACGATGCGGATGGGAGGAGAC
>CAIXKG010000170.1 GCA_903919985.1 uncultured Opitutia bacterium
CCCCGTGGATCGAAATGAATCCGGCTACGTCGCATGGCCGGAGCAAGGATCCGACGACGGGCGGTCGCAAATTAAAATAAGCGGGCAATTCCAGCCACGCTGCGGAACGCGCGAGCGTTGCGCGGAGACAGCGGGTCGGGCGCCGAGCGATCGGTATTTTTTAGACGGGGTGGCCGCACTCGCCCGCCGTTCGAACCACGATTTAGGGCGGGCTTCGTTTGTCCGTGGCCGTTTGGGGGTAGCGGCAGGCGTCCCTGCCTGCCGGCTTGGCGTCGTCGTTTCCGCAGGCAAGGACGCCTGCCGCTACGCCTGCTAGCGGCTACGCTTTGGGTTACACCGCTCTAGGCGATGACCCCGGCGAGCTCCGTGTCGGCTGGCTCCTCGCTCGCCGGTTCTTCGCTCGGCAGCGGAAATTCACGAATGAAATCCGTGTAGTTAATGAGTTCGAGGCGGCCGTCCCAGTGCTCGACGAGCGCGGTGAGCGATTCGACCCAGTCGCCGGAATTCAGGTAACGGATCGTGCCGAGTTGCTTGTCGGCGGCGGTGTGAATGTGGCCGCACATGACGCCGACGCAATCGCGGGAACGCGCGAGTTCGGCGATGTGCTCCTCAAAATTTGAGACGTGACTGACCGCGGATTTGACGCGCGCCTTGATCGCTTTGCTGAGGGACCAGTATTCGAGACCGCGCCAAGCGCGCCAGGCGTTATAGGCGCGATTCAGTTTGAGGAGCGCGCGGTAGCCCCAATCGCCGAGATGGGCGAGCCAGACGAAATTTTTGGTGACCGTGTCGAAGACATCGCCGTGGAGCACGAGATAGCGCCCGTGCGCGGTTTCGTGGATGTGATCCTCGACGACGGTGAGGTTTTCAAAATCGAGCGGCAGAAATTGCGCGAGGATGTCGTCGTGATTGCCCCGCAGGTAGACGACCTGCGTGTCGCGCTTCTCGAGTTTTTTTAGCACGATCCGGATGAAACGTGTGTGTGCTTTTGTCCAGCTACCGCCGCGCTGGAGTGCCCAGCCGTCGATGATGTCGCCGTTGAGGATAAGTTTTTCGCAGCGCACATTGCGCAGGAAATGATTCACCTCGGCCGCCTTGCTCTCGGCGGTGCCGAGATGAATGTCCGACAAAATCACGGTACGCACGCGAAGTTTTTTCATGGTAGGATAAAACTGGATCTACGGGCTTAGGGCAGTTGAAGGGCGAATCCGGCGGGGCTGAGGTCGTCGCTAAACGCGATGGCGCGTGAGGTCGCGGGCAGGACCACGCGGAGGCTGCGGGGATGGACGAGCACTTCGACCCTCGCGCTGGTCGGATGCGTTTCGCCGTCGGTATGGACGAGGCCGGGGGCGGCGCGCTCGATCACAAACTTCGCGCCGCGCAGCCGGCGGATTTTCGGACTGCGATCGATCGATCCGAGAAAAAGATGGGCCCCCAATACCGCGGCCCCAAACAGTCCCACGGGGCGAATCGCGATCAGGTCGAGCTGGCCGTCGTCCACGCGGGCGCCCGGCGCGATGAAGGCGCGGTTGCCGTATTGGTCCGAATTGGCGACGGCGATGAGCATCGCCTCGATTTTTTCCTGATGGCCCGCGGTGCGGATCGTGCAGAGTTCGCTCTTTCGTTGCGCAAATGCGGCGAATGCGGTGCGCGCATACGCGGGCAGGCCGCGTTTCGTGAGGTGGTTGAAACGGCGGCTCACTTCGGCATCGAGGCCGAAGCCCATGGCGTTGAAAAAAGGCATGCCGTTCACCGAGCCGGTATCAACGGCGGCGACGCGACTGCCGGCGGCGGTCACGAGTTCGAGCGCGTCGAGGGGCGTGAGCGGAAGCCCGAGATGGAGCGCCAGCCCGTTGCCGGAACCACAAGGAATGAGGCCCAAGGCGGCAGGCGTGTAGAGGAGCGCTTGCGCCACTTCGTTCATCGTGCCGTCGCCTCCGACGGCCACGACGCGCTCGCAGCCGTTGTTGACCGCGTCGCGCGCAAGGGCGGTGGCGTGACCTGGACCTTCGGTGGCGATGAGGTCGGCATCGAGCCCGCGGCGGACGATGAAATCGCGCAGGAGGGGCAGGAGACGCGCGTTGCGGGCGTGCCGACCGGAGTGCGGGTTAAAAATGAAACGAGTTTTCATGCGAGGGAAGAAGCGCCGCCGACGGAGGAACGCGGGAGTGCATGGGCAGCCGTACTCATCCCCATAGAAGCCGGAGCGGCTTCGACCGTTGCAGGGAAAGAGGCGGGAATGTCACTTAATAGGTGACATGTGGCTGACGGCGGGTCGCGGTGGGGAAGCGAGTTGACGGCGCCAGCTGCACCTTTGGTTGCGGAGAGAATCTGGCTGACGATTACGCTGGCGGCGTCGTTCCGGACGAGAGTTGAGAGGGCGGTACGCCAGCGGTGCCAGCCGGCGCCGCCGTCGGCAAAGGCACCGCGCAGCGTGGTCATCACGGCATCGGGAGTTTCGGCGAGCGCACCGGCGTGGTGGCGGCGGAGCAGCTCGTAGTTCCCCTCTTCCTGACCGGGCACGACTTGGTTGACGATCATCGGGCAGCGCGCAGCGATGGCCTCTTGCGTGGTGGCGCCGCCGGCTTTGCTGATGACGGCGTGGTGCGTCATAAGCAGATGAGGGATCTGATCGGACCAACCGAGAATATGGGCGGGACGTGCTCGCCCGGCGGCGAGCGTGGTCAGTTTTTGGCGCAGGGCTTCATCGCGACCGACCGCAATGGTGATTTCCCAATCGGACTCAGCGAGGAGCCGGCGCGCGGTTTCTCCGGCGTGGTGGGTGCCAGAGTTGATGATGTAAAGAATACGGGGGCTCGCCTTCGCCGGGGCTTCGGCGGGCGTTGGGGGCACTCGGCCCCCATCCGGCAACATGTCACCTATTAAGTGACATGTTGCCGGGGTGAGGTCGGGGGGAAAGAGGTGGGCGGCGTTGTGGCCGAAAAAAGCCGGCACCGGAAAACCGCTGACGTGCAATCGGTCGCGCTCCACGCCGGCGCAGCGGAGGACTGCCGCGGAATCTTCATTCGGCAGAAACCAGCCGGCCGCTCCCGCGCGCCACCACAGCGAGTTGATGCTGATGGAGTCGGTGACGACGTTGTAGTGCGGCGGCAGCGAGTGGCCGTCGTGCGCGAGCCGCGCGATGAGAAACGCGTAAACGGGATACGTGCTGCACAACGCGACCGGAGACTCATCGGCGATTATTTTGGCCAGCAAGCGACGCTCGCGACCAAGCATCCACATGCACCGCGGCACGATGTTCGAACGGTCGATCCACGCGTAGAGGCGGCTCCAGATTTTCGGCGCGCCGTTGATCGTGGCGAGATAGGCGCGGCGGCTGACCGCATTCAGGCGCGGGGCGGACAACGCAAAGATATCGATCACACGGGCCGAACCGGCACCGTGTTTGGCAACGCACGCTTCGGCGATCGCACGCGCGGCGGCGTTATGACCTTCGCCGTAACCGGCCGTGAGAATGAGCAGTTGAAGCGGGCGCTTGGTGGTCGGGCGCTGGACGTCCGAGGTGGAAGGCTGGGCGCTCAAGGTTTCGGCCGGGATAGACATGAGTCGATGGAAAGATTTACGCGTTGAACGTCGGCGCGGGAACACGCCCGAGCGCCGCAGGCGGAGTTGCATGTTCGGCAACGACGGCTGCGAGATTCGCTTCGAAATCACTGATGACCGTTTCCCACGACTGCGGCTCGACGGTCAGCCGGGCTTGCGTGCGGAGGCTCCGACACAAGGCCGCGTCCGTGGCCAGACGTACACCGGCGGCGATGAACGCCTCGGGCTGATCCGTGGGCACGCTCAAGCCATTTTCGCCGGATCGAACAAATTGCCGCGCGGCGGCGTAGTCGAAACCCGCCACAGCCAGCCCGCTGGCCATGGCCTCGGTGAGGACGTTGCCAAACGTCTCGGTGAGGCTCGCATGAATGTAGATGTCGGCCGAGGCGTAGTGCCGGGCGAGATCGTCGCGCGGGATGAAGCCGGTGAAGATACCCGCGGGGAACTGGCGCTGCAGCGACGGTCGCAACGGACCGTCGCCGATCAGGACGAAGCGCAAACGCGGCTCGACTGCGCGCATGGCGGCAAAGGCGCGAAGCAGCAGCGGATAATTTTTCTCGGCCGCCATTCGCCCCGCGTGAATGACCACCGGCTCATCCGGCGCGACGCCCCACGATGCGCGGAGTTCGGCGGAGCGCCGGTCCGGACGAAATTGCGTCGTGTCCACGCCGCGCGAGAGCACGGCCAGATCGCGAAAACCAAGTGCGGCCAGTTCGGTGCAGAGTTCGGTCGTCGGCGCAAAAGTCCGGCGCGTGCGATTGTGAACGTGGCGCAGCCAGGCGAGAGCTACGCTTTGGAGCGGGCCGACGCCATAGTGCCGGGTGTAGGCGTGAAAGTTGGTGTGGAAACTTGAGGTGACGGGCAAGCCGAGGGCGCGGGCCGCGGTGACGGCGGAAGCGCCGAGCGGGCCTTCGGTGGCGACGTGCACGAGGTCGGGGCGGTCGGCCCGCCAGTTGCGGCGCAGGGTGCCGCCGGCGGGTAATCCCAGTCGGAGCAGCGCATAACCCGGGATGGGCAGGCCGGGCAGGGGCACGACGCGATAGCCGGTTTGAGCATCGGGCGCCGGCAGGTCGTTGCGGCGGGGCCGGTAGACCGTGAGCTGATGGCCGCGCCGGCCGAGCTCGCGCGCGATCACGCCGAACGTCATTGCCACGCCATTGATTTCCGGTGGGAAGGTTTCAGTGACGAGGGCGATTTTCACGAAAGGTCGATGAGCGTCGGGGTCGCGGGATTTAGGATTGTGAATAACTAACCCCTTTCCGTGTCGGTTGCGTGGCGGCTCTGTTACAATTCGGACAAACGCTGCACCGGCGCCATTTCGGCGTAATTCGGGGTTGCGCTACAACCGGCGCTTTCTACGGTCGTTTTTTTTCGCGAATGCAGTCTCACGGTCCGAAGCGCGTCTATACCCCCCATTCGCTCGAGTTCTGGTTTGGAAAGCTCGAGCAGGACTGGGCGGGACGCTTCACCTCCACCCAGTTGGAAGTTGGCCGGCAGATCTATCGCGACGGTCAGGTTCGCGAGCTGGAGTTGACCGAACGTGACGCCATCGTCCATCGGCGCGTGGAAAAAAAGGACGAGTACGCCGTCATCGCATGGGACGCCGAAGGCTTTTCGGTTCGCTCGTCGTCGACGGATATTGAGGTGGCCCATGCACTCGCGGTCGCTGGGCTGCACGAGATCGAGGAGTTGGTGGCCGATGAAATTTCCCCATTGCCCGACGACGCCCCCCGGCCTTCGGGTGCGGCTCCGGGCCATGGTAATGCCCATAACCATAGCTTTGAATCGAGCCGTCCCGGTGCGATGACGCCGCGTGCGCATCCGCCTGCTGCGGCTGCGACGCAGCCTTCGGGCCATGGCATGGCGCGCGTCAATGGCGGCGTAAGCCCGGCTTCACGCTTGAGCGCAACGGCCCGACCGCTGTTGCTGGTTTTCAAAACCAAGGTCGCCGGACTTGCGTTTCAGGCCTTTTGGCTGGAGGCGGATCGCAAGACGCGCCGCGCCGCACTCGGGCCGGACGCGCATGCGAATAACAACGGTCACATCTCGTCCGGCGAGCGCGCGAAGTTGATCGGGCTCGCGGCCTATGCGCGGAAAGCGCACTTCCACTATAATCAGGACAACGGGGCTTATCTGATGGAGTCTCTCGTGGAGATTCCAAATTTTCTAAGGACGACGCTCCCCGCGTGGCGCCGGATGTTCGGCGTCGAACTCGACGAGAAGGCGGCGAATCTCATCAAAGGCACACGTGCGATCGAAATCGAGGCCGTAGCCGAGCGGGCCGGCGGGACGCCCGAGGGCGGCGCCGACGCTGCGGGCCACACGGCGCTGAACCTGCGCTGGATTTTCCGCGCCGGCGAACGCCTGCTCACCGACAGCGAGGTGAACACGTTGCTCAAACGCGGCGGACAACCGGTGATTTTGCCAAACCTGGGCATCGTCTCTTTACCGGCGGACCGCTGGGATTCGTTCAGCGCGTGGCAAAAAAACGTCGAAGAAACGCAAGGCCCCCGGGCGGCGGCGAGCGGGACACTTTCGCCGTACCTCGTATTTTCGCTTTTCAACGATGCGAAACTAAAGGTCACCCTTTCGCCCGAGATGGAAGCGTGGCGGCAGCGCGTGCTGGCGCCGACCGAGGCGACGCCCACGCTGCCGGAATTGCTTCGGCCCTATCAACGCCGAGGCGTGGAGTGGATGCATCATCTCTGCGATGTGGGCTGTCACGGGCTGCTTGCCGACGAGATGGGCCTCGGCAAAACCCTCCAGGTCCTTTCGCTCCTCGCCTCGCGGCCCGTGTTGGACAAGTCCAACGTGATCGTTTGCCCGGCGAGCGTGGTGCCGGTTTGGCGCGAGGAGATGGCCAAGTTTTTCCCGGCGCTTGTGGTGCAAGTCCTGAAGACCGGTCACGATTTTACGACCCATTCGGCGCCGGCAATCTGGCTCGCGAGTTACACGCAGTTGCGCAAACACCGCGCAATGCTGGAAGGCGTCGAGTTCGGTTACGCTGTGTTGGACGAGGGCCAGTTCATCAAGAACCCGGACGCAAAAATCACGCAGACCTGTTTCGCGGTTCGGGCACGGCATCGCATCGTGCTGACCGGAACCCCGCTCGAGAATCGTCAGCTCGATCTCTGGAGTATCTTTCGCTTTTTGCTGCCCGGCTTGCTGGGCTCCCGGGCGGCGTTCGAGGCGGCGTTGATCACGGATCGCGAAGGCACGCTCACGCGATTGCGCGCGCAGCTGGCGCCGTTTCTCCTGCGTCGGACGAAAAAGGAAGTGGCGACGGAGCTGCCGCAAAAAGTGGAGATCGACCTCGTGTGTCCGCTCACGGACGTCCAACGCGCGGAGTACGCTCGCATCTGTACGGAGGGCTTGGAACGCCTCGGTGACGACGTGGGCTCGGCGATGCGGGAAAAATCATTTGGCTTTCTCGCGTTGCTCACGCGGCTGCGCCAGACGTGTTGCGATCCCGACATGTTGCCGTGGCTCAAATCGCCGCTTTCCGACTCGGGCAAGATCAACCTCCTCGTGGAGAAACTCGCGGAAATCGTCGGTAGCGGGCACAAGGTCGTGATCTTCTCGCAATTCGTGATGTTGCTCGAGCGTGTGCGCACGGCGCTTGCGACGCATTTTCCCGACTTGCCGCGTTATGAACTGACCGGGATGACGCTCGATCGCCAGAAACCGGTCCATGGATTTCAGACGGCGTCCGGCGCCGCGGCGATGTTGGTGTCGCTCAAGGCCGCGGGCACGGGAATCACATTGCACGCGGCGGATTACGTTTTCCTGCTCGATCCGTGGTGGAATCCGGCGGTTGAGGCCCAGGCCGTGGACCGCGTGCATCGCATCGGCCAGACGAACACGGTGTTTGTCTACCGCATGGTCACCGCCGGCACGATCGAGGAACGGATCCAGGCGTTGAAGGCGTCGAAGAAGGATTTGTTCGACAAGCTGATCGGCGGCCTTGGCGGGGATTTCGATCTGAGCCAGCATTTCAGTTCGTTGAAGAGTTTGGTGACGCTCACGGCCAACGTGGAAACCGACCACGAGCCGGAGCAGGCCTATACGCTCGATTGAATTAAAGCTGGGCGGGGTGACCTCACCCCGTGCGCGATGTCGCTGGTTCTGCAACGCCGAGCGGAGTGGGGCACCCCGCCTCCATTTAAAGGTCGATGAGCGAAACGAAAGCCCGGCGAACGCGGGCTTGTTTCATGCTAACATCCATTTACTTTCCCGCTGCCATGTCGTTGCCCGAACTTATCGCTTCGCCGGACGTGCTGGTTCTCGACCTCGACGTGGTGAGCGGGGATGAGGCCATTCGCGCCTTGCATCACCGGCTGCGCGCCGCGACCCCGGACGTGAAGAACGCCGACCAATTTTTGCGGGACTTGCTTGAACGGGCGGCGCTCGCGTCGGTTTGCATCGCGGATGAGGTGGCGCTTCCGCATGCGCGCACCCTGGCGGTTGACCGGATTGTGCTCGCGGTGGCGCGGACGGCGGCGCCCGTGGCCTTTGATCCGGCGCATCCGAAGGTGCGGCTGGTGTTCCTGGTCGGTACGCCCAAGGAGGCGGTTGGGGAGTATTTGCAATTGGTGGCGGCGCTTTCGCGTTTGTTAAAGAATAAGGAGACGCGCGCGGCGTTGTTGGCGGCGCCCGCGGAAGATGAATTTCGCGCCATCCTGGCGCGGGCGCTCCAGCGATGAACGCGGTGACGGATCCCGCGAAGCTCCTGGTGGAGCGCCTGCTGCGATTGTTGCGCTGGCGCGTGTGGATCCAGGAAAAACTCCAGCCGACCGAGTGGCAAATCACGCTGCTGTGGGCCGCGTTTGTGGGAGGACTCGGTGCCTTGGTCTCGCTGGTTTTTCAGGGTCTGGCGGAAGGCGTGCACGATTTGCTGAGCGGATCCAGTGCGGGCGTCGTGGAGTCGATGCGACAATTGCCGTGGTGGGCGGTGCTCGCGCTGCCGGCGGCGGGCGGACTGCTGGCGGGCCTGGTGCTCCTGCTTGGGCAACGCATCGCGCGCGGGCAGAGTTCGACGGACTACATGGAGGCGATCGTGATCGGCTCGGGCCATCTGCCGATTCGCGCGAGTCTGGTGAAAAGCACGGCGGCACTTTTCTCGATTGGTTCGGGCGGGTCGATCGGTCGCGAAGGTCCGATGGTTCAGCTTTCCGCTGTAATGGCGTCATTCATCGGGCGCTGGCGGCAGTTCACGCCGCCGCAGTTGCGGCTGCTGGTCGCTTGCGGAGCGGCGGCGGGGATCGCATCGGCCTACAATGCCCCGATCGCGGGATCTTTCTTCGTTGCGGAAATTATTCTCGGTACGATCGCGATGGAAAGTTTGGGACCGCTCGCGGTGGCGGCGGTCGCGGCGGCGCTGACGGTGCGCGTGCTGACGAGTGAGGCGCAGCTCTACAAAGTACCGGCGTTCAAACTGAATTCACCGTGGGAGATGTTGCCCTACGTGGCTCTGGGATTGATCGCGGGCGTGGCGGCGCCGTGGTTTCTGCGGTCGTTGCGGCAGGCGGAAAAATTTTTCGTGGCCACGAAGCTGCCTTTGATCGCGCGGCTCACGCTCGGTGGACTCGTCGTTGGTGCGCTTGCGATCAAGGTGCCCGAAGTTACGGGGAACGGTTACTCGGTGGTCGTTAACATCCTCAACGGGCACATCGTGTGGAGTGCGCTCCTCGTGATCTTTGCCTGCAAGTGGCTCGCGACGGCGGCCTCGTTCGGATCCGGTGCACCGGGCGGGGTGTTCACGCCGTCGTTGTTTATGGGCGCGAGTGTGGGTTATCTTTTTGGCACGGGCGTCCATGCGATTTGGCCGGCGGCGGCGCCGAATCCCGGCGCGTTCGCCTTGGTGGGGATGGGAGCCTTTCTCTCGGCGGCGAGCCGCGCGCCCGTGATGGCGGTTATTATGCTGTTCGAAATGACGCTGAGCTACGACATCATCCTGCCCCTGATGCTGTGCAGTGTGATTGCGTACTACACGGCGAAGGGCTTCGAGGATCGTTCGCTTTACAGTGAGGCGCTGAAGCGCAAGGCGGCGGAGACGCCCGGCGGCGGGGCCTTCGAGGTGGGCTCGGTCGCGGAACTCATGAAGAGCAAACCGCCCACGCTGCCCGCGGGCGCGCGGTTTGCGGAGATTGCCGGGCTGTTTCTTTCGCTGCGCGTCAACAATCTCTATGTGACCGACGGCGTCGGGCGTTTTCTGGGCGCGGTATCGTTGCACGACATCAAACCCTACCTCGGTGAAGCCGAACTCGCCGAGCTGGTGATCGCGAAGGATATTTTGCGCGAAGATTTTCCCCGGGTCATGCCAACGGCTTCGTTGAGCGACGCGCTGGGTGGCTTTCTTAATTTCGAAGCGGAGCGCCTGCCGGTCGTTTCGCCCGATGGCACGCTGGTGGGTAGCCTGGCCAAGGGCGACCTGTTGCTGGCGCTGGTCGAGAAGCGCAAGAAGCCAGCGGTTTGATCCGCCTACCGGTTCGGTGCGCGTCCCGTGCACCGAACCGTTGGTCGGCTTTCAGAACCCGTCCAACGGTCGGGTCCCCAGTGCTCCAGCGACGCGCCCCACCGAGGCAGAATGAGGCGGGCGCATTGTTTTCTCCAAGCGTAACGCAATCGTGACTTCTGAGTCATTAAATCGTGACACGCGCGGTCTAAACTCCTGCGTCCAGTAATCACATAGCCATCTGGCACGTTCGTTTATCGAAACACCTCAACTCAGATTCGAAGCTAAAGATGAAACCATTCCAGCAACTTCTCGCGGCCGTTTCTGTGCTCGCGTTCGCTAGCATCGCCACCGCCCAAACCACGACGCTCCGAATCACGGGATCGACCGCCTTCCGCGCGGCCACGGTCACGGCGGTCCAGAACATCCTGCAGCCCGGGTATACCTTCGGTTACAACGGAACGAGCGTCACGGGCGCCGGCCAGTCGGTGTTTGTTGGCACGACGAAAGTCGGGAGCCTTCCGGTCGTCATCAAATGCTCGTGGTCCGGCTCGGTTGGCGGCGTGCAGACGATCGCGCAGCAGAGCCCGGCGATCACGGTGGCCAATTGGCTGTCGGAATCGATCAACACGCTGACGGTTGCGGGCACACCAGCCCTCAATTCGGGCTCAATCTATGATTCACCGACCGGAGCGGATATCGCGATGTCAGATTCGTTTCAAAGTTCCACCGCCTTCTCCGGACCTGGTTATAACACCCTCGCCGATACGGTGGTCGGAGTGGTTCCATTCGTCTGGACGAAGGGTTCAAGCAACGACACTGCGGTTCAGGCCAGCCTGGCCAACTTCACCAATATGTCGCCGCTGATGGCCAAGCTGGTGCTCGCCGCCGGCGCGCCGCTCTCGATGTTCACCGGCACGGCCGCGGACTCGACGGTCTACGTCTACGCCATGGGTCGCGACGAGGATTCCGGTACCCGTCTTACGGCCTTCGCTGAATCGACCTTCGGTATTTTCGGATCTCCGATTCAGTATCAACCAACGATCACCAGCGGCGCGATCGCGTCCATCGCCCCTTGGCCGGCCGCGACCGTCCTGGGCATCAGCTATCCCACTGGCCACTCGGGATTCTCGAGCGGCGGCACGATGGCCACCAATCTCAACACTCCGGTGGCGACGACAGCTCGCGACGCGTTCTCCGCGAAGTTCGCCCTCGTGGCCTATTTCGGCGTGAACGACGCCAACGGCGTGAACGGGGGAAACAATAATCTCACGTACAACGGTGTGGCCTACAGCGCCGACAACGTCCGCGAAGGCAAATATACGTTCTGGGGGTACGAGCACCTGACTTATCGCAGCACCCTCGCTGGAAATGCGAAGACCGTCGCCGATCAGATCGCGAATCAGCTTAAGACCGCCGACGCCTCCGTGTCGGGCGTGTTGCTCTCGACGATGCATGTCTCCCGTTCCACCGAGGGCGCGGTGATCATCCATAATTGAGCCACAAGCGTGCCATCGCGCTCCCGCGCCCTGCATGCCGAGTTCATTCTCCAATCTTAGGTCCCACGACATGAAAAAACTTTTATCGACCGTCCTCCTGGCCGCGCTGTGCCTCGCCCTCCCGGCGGCCGCGCAGGTCCAAGCGAGCTTGAATGATTTGATTCTGGGATTCCGGGCAACCGGAGGCCAGGGTCAGAATATTAATCTCGAGGTGAATCTGGGCAGCGCCTCTCAGTTCCAAAACCTTTCGGCCGGCGCGACCTTGTTAATCTCGCGACTCTCGGCCGCCGACCTGGCGGCCGCGTATGGTTCGAATTGGGCCTCGCGCACCGATCTCTTCTGGGGTGTCGTCGGCACGGCCGGTCGTGTCAGCGGCGGTCCGAATGGCGCGCCCATCGCGACGCTTTGGGCGACGCGGGCTCAGGAGACGGTTGGCACGCAATCGCTTCCGTGGACGCCCGGCAGCCGTAACGCGCAAACCAACGCGTCCTCCGGCATTGAGGCGTTGTTGTTCGGTGCACCGGGTAGTTTGAACGGGGCGACGTCCACGAGCCTCAGTAGCTCTTCGGCCCAAATCAATGCCACGCTCGCCGGTAGCTATACGGTCCAAGACTCATTCCAGTCGGGGACAAGTTTCGGTTTCTTCAATCCCTCCGTCAATAATTTCACCAAGGCGCCGTCCGGCGACTATGCTGTGTCGGATCTGTATGAACTCCGCGTCGACGGCGCGAGCGGGACCTACCTTGGGTCATTCGGGCTGTCCACGAGTGGCACGCTGACGTTCAGCACGTCATCCGCGTTCTTCACCGGGTCGAGCGGCGCTCCCATCATCACTACCCAGCCAAACGCGCAGGCGGTTGTCCTCGGCGGCAACGCCACGTTCAGTGTAACTGCGACCGGGACGGGAACGCTGTCCTATCAATGGTACAAAGATGGAGTCGCCATTGGGGGAGCGACGGCCAGCACGCTGACGCTCTCTGGCGTCACCGCCGCAAGTGCTGGCAGCTATTCGATCACCGTAGGCAATAGTTCGGGTTCGATCACCAGCACGGGTATCCTTCTCACGGTTGGATCGGTGCCGAATCCTGGCCGGCTGATTAATCTTTCGGTGCTGACCTCCGTCGCGGCCGGAAATAATTTCACCTTTGGCTTTGTGGTCGGCGGCACGGGCACGAGCGGCAATAAGCCGCTGCTCATGCGCGCGGCCGGTCCTTCGCTGGCCCAGTTTGGCGTCGGCGGGGTGCTGGCGGATCCGTTCATGGAATATTTTTCAGGCTCCAACAAGGTGACGGAGAATAACGACTGGAGCGGCGATTCTGGCGTGCTTGCGACGTCGGCAGCCGTCGGCGCTTTTCCCTACACCGCAACGACGTCGAAGGATGCGGCGATTTACCTGTCTAACGTTTCCTTTGGTGCGAACTCGGTCCGGGTTTCAGGCGTGGGCACGAATGCCGGAGCGGTCATTGCCGAGCTCTACGACGCCACGCCTTCGGCTCAGTTCAATTCCAACACGCCCCGTTTGATCAACGTTTCCGTGCTGAAGGATATCGGATCCAGTATTACGGTGGGCTTCGTGGTCGGCGGATCCACCAATGTCAAAGTGCTCGTGCGCGCGATCGGGCCGAGCCTCACCGCCTTCGGTGTGGGCGGTGTCATCAGCGATCCGAAATTGACCTTGTTCAACGGCGCCGGGACGGCGCTCGCAACCAATGATGACTGGGCCGGCACGGCTGCACTGACCGCCGCGTTCTCGCAAGTGGGTGCGTTCGCGCTCACCGCGACGTCGAAGGATGCTGCGGTGCTGCAAACGCTGAGCCCCGGCAGCTACACCCTCCAAGTCACGCCGTCCACCGGTTCGACCGGCGTCGCGCTCGTGGAGGTTTACGAAGTTCCCTGATTCCAACGATGCAGACGTTCGGGGAAATCCGGACGGCTTCATTCGCTCTTGAAATATGCAGCGCGGCCCCTCTGTCACAACGGAGGGGCCGGCTTTGTTCACTCCCACATTGTCCCCACTTTTGTTACAACCGTGCGTCCGCGGCCCAGCCTTTTATCGCTGGGCGCGACTGCTTGTTTTCTGCTCGGCGTTGGCGGTGAGCGACGCACAGGAGGTCGCCGGCGGCCCGAATCCCGTGGCGACGCGGACCGATGAAGCGGAGCCGACCTGGCTGATCCAGGAATACCGGGTACAGGGCGTGCGGCATTTGAGCCGGGAGCAGGTGGAGGACGCGGTCTATCCCTTTCTGGGACCGGGCCGGAGTCGGGCAGACTTGGAAATGGCGCGTGCTGCGCTGGAAAAAGCCTACCGCGATTCCGGCTTAAATACGGTCGCCGTCCAACTGCCCGAGCAGTCGGTGCGTAACGGCCTGATTGTACTCCAGGTGGTCGAAGCCTCCGTCGCCCGGCTGCGCGTGGTGGGAGCCAAATATTCTTCGCCCGCGAAGATCAAAGCGATGGCTCCGTCGCTGGCGGAGGGAAAGGTGGTGAACTTCAATCAAGTCCCCCGCGAGATCGTCGCGCTCAACCAGCAACCCGATCGTCGGGTGACGCCGACGCTGCGCGCCGGCGCGGCGCCCGGCACGGTCGATGTCGACCTCAACGTGACCGAGAGCTCTCCGCTGCACGCAAACGTCGAGCTCAATAACCGGCGGAGCGCCCACACCAGCTCGCTTCGTCTCAACGGTTCATTCACTGACAACAATTTCTTGCAACGGGGTGATTCGCTCGGCCTCAGCTTTCAAGTCGCGCCGCAGCGCATGGACGACGCGAAAGTTTTTTCCGCCTTTTATCTGACGCGGCTGCCGACCGCCTCCGGTCTGAGTCTGATGGTGCAGGGTACAAAACAGGACAGCAACGTCTCGACGTTGGGCGGAGCCGCCGTGACCGGGCGCGGCGAAACCGCGGGAGTTCGCGCAATCCTGCGACTGCCCGCCGGCAAAGATTTCTACGAATCGTTGAGTCTCGGCGTCGATTACAAGCATTTCGACCAGACGCTGCGGATCGCCGGCACCAGCATCGTCGCTCCGATCACTTACTATCCGCTGACGGCGAATTACAATGGTACCCTGGTGGGCACTGGACGCGAAACGGATTTCAGCCTCGGAGCCACGCTGCATGTCCGCGGACTCGGCAGCGATCCGGCGGCCTTCGACACCCGCCGCTATCGCGCCGATGGCGGTTTCGCTTATCTGCGCGGAGAGGTTTCCCACCTCCATGAGCTCGTTCGAGGCTTCCAGATTTTCGGCAAGGGCCAGGGCCAGCTCGCGAGCGGACCCTTGCTCGACAGCGAGGAATTCAGCGGCGGTGGTCTCGCCACGGCGCGTGGCTATCTCGAATCCGAGGTCGTTGGGGACAATGCATTGTTCGGGTCGCTCGAGCTGCGCAGCCCCGCGCTCGGAAAGTCGATTTCTTCGAAGCTCAACGAGTGGCGCGTCTATGTTTTCACCGATGGCGGCTGGGTGACGATTCGGGACGCGCTCCCGCAGCAACACGCGCGGCTTTATCTGGCGAGCTACGGCGCCGGCAGCCGGTTTCGGCTGGACGATCATTTCAACGGTTCCCTCGAAGCCGGCTTCCCGCTGATCGGCCAGGGCGAATCCAAACCCAACGATGTACGCTTCACCTTCCGGTTGTGGGCGGACTTTTAATCACTCCATGAAACGCGCGAAATATAACGTCTGCCACTTTCTCCTGCTTGGAATTTTGCTCTCGCTGCTGGGCGCGACGCCCGCGCTTGCCTGGTGGAAGCCGGAGTGGACGCTGCGCAAACGCCTCGTCATCGACACCGGTCCGAATGGCGCGGCCCTCGCCGAGCCGATCGGCGGAACGCCCGTGCTCGTGCGGCTGCACGATGGTAACTTTCCCTTCGCGGCCGCAAAACCGGACGGTAGCGATCTGCGGCTGGTCGCGGGCGACGACAAGACGCCGCTCGCGTTTCACCTGGAGAAGTTTGATTCGCTGTTGAACGAGGCGTTTGTCTGGGTCCGGGTCCCGGATCTCAAACCCGGTGCACAAACGACCATCTGGCTTTACTACGGCAACGGCGGAAGTTCGGTTGCGCGCGCCGACGACGTCAAGGGCACCTACGACGGCGAGACCGTCCTCGTTTATCATTTCGCCGAGCGCGGGCAACCGGCTGCCGACGCCTCGGGGCTCAACAACAATTCGCTGAACGCCGGACCCTCGGTCGATGGGGCGATGATCGGCGGCGGACTCAGATTCGACGGCCGCGCGGCGGTCACGATTCCCGCGTCGGCCTCGATGGCGTGGGCCGACGCCGCGCCGCTTACATGGTCCGTTTGGGTGAAGCTCATCGCTCCCCAGCCGCGCGCCGCGATTTTTCGGCGCCAGGACGGCCCGAACGGTGTGACCGTTGGATTCGATCAAGCCATACCTTTCGTGGAAATTGCGAGCAGTCGGGGACCGCAGCGCACGCCGGCCGCCGCACCGGTGGCGCCGAATACGTGGCATCAGCTTGCGGTGATTTCGGGCGGCGGAAATACGACGCTTTTTCTGGACGGGGAAGTTTACGCGACCCTCGCCGCGTCCGTGCCCGCATTGAACACGCCGGCGCTGGTGGGAGGGGAGGGCACCAATGGCGCTGCCGGATTCACCGGCGAAATCGATGAACTCGAAATTTCCAAAATCGCGCGCCCACCGGGCTTCATCAAATTCGCCGCGGGCGAACAGGGTGGGGAAAAGTCGGCCAAGATTCTCGCCATGGGCGAGGAGGAGCAGCCGAAGAGCTGGTTCAGTTTTATCAAAACCGGTTATGTCGGCATCATCATCGGCTCGCTCAGCATCGACGGCTGGGTGGTGATCGGCGTGCTGATCCTGATGTCGATCGTCAGCTGGATCGTGATGATCGGCAAGGGACGCTACCTGAATCTCGTCGGCGCGGGCAATGAGCAGTTTTTGAAAGACTGGCGTCTGGTCGCGTCGGATTTGTCGGTGCTCGATCACGAGGATAGCGAGCATGTGAAATCACTTGGCGGTCGCGTGGACGCCACCAGTCAGCGCGTGATGCGGAACGCGCCCTTGTTCCGCGTCTATCACGTCGGCGTCGAGGAAATCCGGCATCGGCTCGCCGCCGATCGCAACAACAAGGTGCTTTCGGCCCGCTCGATCCAGGCGATCCGCGCGGCGCTCGATGGCTCGCTCGTGCGCGAAACGCACCGGCTGAGCAGTCAGATGGTGCTGCTGACGATCGCGATTTCCGGCGGACCGTTTCTCGGACTGCTGGGAACGGTCGTCGGTGTGATGATCACCTTCGCCGCGGTCGCGGCCGCCGGCGACGTGAACGTCAACGCGATCGCGCCCGGCATCGCCGCCGCGCTGGCGGCCACCGTCGCGGGTCTCGCCGTCGCGATCCCCGCGCTTTTCGGTTACAATTATCTGCTGACGCGCATCAAGGCGGCGACCTCCGACATGCACGTGTTCATCGACGAGTTTGTGGCGAAGATGGCGGAGTTCTACGCCGAGCCGGCCGACGCCAGTCGTGCCATCACCCGCTCGGCGTTTGCGCCGAGCGAGCCGAACACCCCGCAACGCTGACCCGCCATGCAGCTCCAGTCCGAAGACAAGCCCTACGACGACATCAACATCACGCCGATGCTGGATCTGGCGTATGTGCTGCTCGTGATTTTCATCCTGATGTGCACCGCCTCGGTGCAAGGCGTGAAGGTGAATCTGCCGCGCGCAAGCTCGGCGCCGAGCCTCGCGAAGCCGAAAACGCGCGCCATCACCGTCACGAACGAGGGTAAAATGTTCCTCGATACCGTGCCGGTCAGTTTGGCCGAACTCGAAGCCCGGCTGGCCCAGTACAAGGCGTCCACGCCCGACCTCCCCGTCGTGGTGAAGGGCGACAGCCTCACGCAGTACCAGGGCATCATGGACATTCTCGATGTCCTCGGCCGACTCGGCATCACCCAAGTCGGGCTCGCGACGAAGCCCCGCTGAAGACCCCCGCGGGAAAATTCCTACGCCGCTGTCATGACGCCAACCACATCGATCGAGGAGCGCGGATTTTTTCAACGCTTCGGCTTTGTCTTCGGGATCGCAGCGATCGGGGCGATCGTCGGGGTGGTTTTCGTCGGGCAGTCGCTTTCGCACCACGAGCGGCCGGTGCACAAGATGCCCGAGGTGACGATGGTGAAAATCGTCTCAGCACCTCCGCCGCCGCCTCCACCTCCGCCCCCTCCCAAAATGACTGAGGAGAAAATGATGGAGCAGGCTCCGGTGGACGATTCGCAGGCGAAGCCCGAGGAGCCGGCGGCTCCCGCCGTGGCGGATGTCGGTACCGGAATCAAGGGCGGTGGACCGGGCGACGCGTTTGGCCTGTCCGGAAATCGCGGCAACGGTTTGATCGGCGGCACCGGTGGCGCTCGCACGGCGGCGAGCCGGTGGGGCTGGTACGCGAGCGCGGTGCAGGTAACGGTCAGCGACGCGTTGCGGAAAAATCCGCGCACGCGCGACGCGAACTTTCGGGTCGAAGTCCGCGTCTGGGCGGATCTCACCGGGCGGATTAGCCGGGCGCAGCTGGTCAGAACGACCGGCGATTCGCGACTCGATGATGCCATCCGCAACGACGTCCTCGCCGGCCTGCAACTCAACGAAGCACCCCCCGACGGCATGCCGATGCCCATCGTGATGCGCCTCTCCGCCCACCGGCCCAACTGACCCTTCCGTTCCATTTATGTCCGAAAGTATCCGCGCCTCCCGTGTTCCGTTCCTGCTGCGACTGCTCGCGCTGGGTTGTGCCTTGGTCGCCTCCTCGCTCTCCGCAGCCGAAGCGCCGGCCCCGATTCCGCGCTCCCAGAACGTCACGATTAATCTCGTGCGCCGGCTGGTCCAGCGCGGCCTCCTGCCCCAGGAAGATGCGGATGAGTTGATCAAGATGGCGGAGCAGGACGCAGCCGCCGCCCGCGCCGAATCGGCGGCGACGCAGGCGGCGATCGCCCGACTCAGTGGCGCTCCGTCTCCGGCGGCGTCGATCGCGACGGCCGCGCCGATGGCGGCACCGGCTGCGGCTCCGGCTGAACCCGTGGCGGATGATACCGTGCGAGTGACGTACGTCCCCGAGATCGTGAAAAGACAGCTGCGCGAAGAAGTGAAACAGGAAGTGCTGGCGCAAGCCCGGGAGGAGCGCTGGGCCGCGCCGCGGAGCTTCCCAGAGTGGGTTTCACGCTACACGCTCCTCGGCGATCTGCGCCTGAGGGAGGAGGGGATTTTCTATCCGAGTGGCAACGACAACACCGGCGCGTTTCCGAATTTCAACGCGATCAACACCGGCTCGCCTTTCGACGTCGCGGGCGCGCTTTTCTCCCCGCAAAATAACGTCGATCGCGATCGTCAGCGCACGCGATTGCGCGCGCGCTTCGGCGCGGACGTCGACATGGGCGAGGGTTTCCGGGCCGGAGCGCGGGTGGCGACGGGAGAGAGCAACTCGCCGGTGACCACCAACCAGAGTCTGGGCGCTTCGGGTGGAAATTTCAGCAAGTACGCGCTCTGGCTTGATCGTGCGTTCATCACTTATCGGAGCGGCGGGGATAATGGTCCCGGGACGACGGTGAGCCTCGGTCGCTTCGACAATCCGTTTTTTTCGAGCCAGCTGGTTTTCGACGACGATCTCGGTTTCGACGGCGTGGCGGCGAGGACGGTGCTGGCCGGCAGCGACCGGGTGAAACCCTTCGCGACGTTCGGCGCGTTTCCCGTGTTCAACAGCTCGCTGAATTTTTCATCGATTCAGCCGTCCAAGTTCAAGAGCCAGGACAAATGGCTGCTGGCGGCGCAAATCGGCGCGGGTTTCGAGCCGGGCCGCGGGTTGAGCCTGAAGATCGCCGCGGCGTACTACTATTTTCAGAACGTCGAGGGGAAACTATCGCGCCCCTTCACCCCGCTCAGCACCGCGGATAATGGCAACACCGACGAAACCCGCCCGTCGTTTGCCCAAACCGGCAACACCTACTTTCCCCTGCGCAACATCGTGCCGAACGTCCTGAACAATTTTGGGACGATAAATCAGTTTCAATACTTTGGCCTCGCCACGCCGTTTCACGACGTGGCGGTGACGGGTCGCATCGACTACAATCGATTCGAACCGGTGCAGGTTTCGTTGCTCGGCGAGTGGGTCAATAATCTGGCGTTTCATCGCGGCTCGATGCGGCGGCGCGCGGTCAACAATCTCGGCGCGGGCGGCGTGGGCGATTTCGCCGGCGGCAACAACGGCTGGAATGTTGAATTGAAAGTCGGCGCGGCGGCGCTGACGCAGCGAGGGGACTGGTCCGCGATGCTGGGCTACCGCTCGCTCGAGTCGGATGCCGTCGTCGATGGATTCACCGACTCGGACTTCGGCAACGGCGGCACGAATCTCGAGGGCTATATGCTCGGAGGCTCGCTCGCCCTCTCGCGTCGCACCTGGGTCACGCTCCGGTGGCTCAGCAGCAGCAGCATCGCCGGTCCGCGCTACAAAAACGACATCCTGCAATTCGACTTCAACGGGAAATTTTAAACATGAAAGCCTGCCTTCTACTATTGTCTGTTTTTACTTTGGCGGCCGTGGCCGCGTGGGGCGCGGAAACCGCGGAGACAAGCGACGCGCGTTTGCGGGAAGCGCTGCGCAGCGCAACCCTCCAGCTGCGTACCGCCGAAACCGAGCGCGCGAATCTGCAGTCCGCCCAAACCACGTTGCTGGAGGAGAAAAAGGTCATCAGCGAAAAATTCGAAGTGCTCCGCAAGCAAACGGTCTTGGATCGTGCGGCGGACGAGAAAGCGATCGCGTCGCTGAAGACGCAGGTGTCCGCGCAACAGGACGAGTTGGCCCGCCTCAAGGAGGCTTTGGCGAAGAGCGAGGCGAGTCATCAGCAGGCTGCCGCGTTGGCGGTCGGCAAGGAAGGCGAGCGCGCCCAGCTGGCGGCGCAGATCACACGGCTCGAACAAAAGCTGGCCGACCGGGAGATCAAAAATCTGGCGCTGTTCAAAATCGGCAACGAGATACTCACGCGTTACGAGAAGTTCAGTCTCGGTGACGCACTGGCGGCGCGCGAGCCGTTCGTCGGCGCAACGCGAACCAGATTGGAGAATCTGGTGCAGGATTATGAGGACAAGCTCACGCAGCAAAGAGCCAAACCATGATGAAACGCGGCGGAGATTTTCGTCGCTGGCCGATCGTGCTGGCCGGGGTTTTGTCGGCGACACTGGCCCTGCGAGCGGGTGACATCCTGCGTGGGGGCAGCGCGACCGTGGTGCCGGATGCCGCGGCGGACGGCGTGGCGATGTCGCGGGGCGGGATCGCCCAGCCTCGGTCGAACGCGCCCGACACGCTGGCGCGGACGGCTCAGGCGCTGCAAGCAGTGCAGGCGATGCAGGCGGCGGCGCGCGCGGCCGCGGTCGCGGGCGCGAATAATCTGGGCTCAGATCCGAATCACGCCGGGCGGATATTGCCGAACGTGCCGGACGGTTTGACGACGGGCGGACTGCAGATCGCGACTGGCGTGCCGCTCAATCTCTCGCAACCGGCAGCCGGTGAAAACCCGCTGCTCTGGCAGGGAGCCAGATTGCCTGCGCAATCAGTCGCCAACGGGAAGACCACGGTCACCGTCACGCAGGCCTCACAGCAGGCGCTTCTGACCTGGCAGACGTTTAACGTGGGGAAAAATACCACGCTGGTTTTTGACCAAAGCGCGGGAGGGGATCGGGCCAGCGAATGGATTGCTTTCAACAAGATCAACGATCCGACCGGTGTTCCGTCGCAGATTCTCGGCCGCATTCAGGCGCAGGGACAGGTGTATGTGCTGAATCAAAACGGCATCATCTTCGGCGGGTCGTCGCAGGTGAACACGCACGCCCTCGTCGCCTCGTCGCTGCCACTCAACGATAATCTGGTCGCGCGCGGCCTCCTCAATAATCCCGACCAGCAATTCCTGTTTTCCACAATTCCCCTCGATGCCGGCGCGAACGGTTCGCCGTCATTTACCCCACCGGCTGCACTCACGCCCGACGGCAAGAGCGGAGACATCATAGTGCAGGCGGGTGCGCTGATCACGAGCCCGACCAGCGACGAACATGTGGGCGGACGCGTGGCGCTGTTCGGACCCAACGTCACGAATGCCGGGACGATCTCGACGCCCGATGGTCAGACGATTCTGGCGGCCGGCCAACAAATCGGGCTCGCCGCGCATGACAGCAACGATCCGAGCCTGCGCGGTCTCGATGTTTTTGTCGGGCTCGGCGGCGGAGCGGTCACCAACTCTTCCAACGCGCTGATTGATGCGCCACGCGGCAGCATTTTGTTCGGCGGAAAAACGCTCAGTCAACTCGGCGCCGTCACGAGCAGCACGTCGGTCGCGTTCAACGGCCGGATCGATTTGTTGGCGAATTACAACGCAGTGAGCAGTGGCGGGTTCGCCGGCCTGCCGGCTTTTTTTCCGCAGGCGACCGGCAGCGTGATGTTCGGTCCGAACAGCGTGACCGACATTCTGCCGGAGCTTAACAGTACCGACCGCGTTGTCGGAACGCGGCTCGCGCTGGCTTCGCAGCTCAACGTCCAGGCGCAGTTCATCTACCTGGCTTCGCGCGCGACCCTACTGGCGCCGAGTGCGAGCCTGGCCTTGAGCGCGGGTAACTGGAATTTGACCGGCGCCGGAGCGACCGCGCAGGACTATTTCGCTTTCACCGGGGGCCAAATCTATCTCGACGCCGGCGCTGCGATCGATGTCGCCGGCTCATCCGATGTCACCGCCTCGATGTTGGAAAACATCGTTGCCGTGCAACTGCGGGGTTCTGAATTGGCGAACTCGCCGTTACAACGCGACGGCCCGTTGCGCGGACAAACGGTTCAAGTCGATATCCGACAGACCGGCACTTTCAACGGTCAGACTTGGATTGGAACTCCTCTCGCCGATGTGAGTGGCTACGCTGCGCTCGTCGATCACACGGTCGGGGAACTCACGACGGCGGGAGGCTCGGTCGATCTCAAGGCGGGTGGCTCAGTGGTTTTGCAACCGGGATCGACGATCAACGTTTCCGGCGGCTGGATCAACTACGCGGGCGGCACGGTCGAAACCACGAAGCTCATCGCCGACGGCAGGTTGATCGACATTTCGCAGGCCACGCCGGATCGGGTCTACGATGGGCTCTACACCGGGGGCACAACCACGACGGATGCAAAATGGGGCGTGACGTCATCGACGACTAATCCGCGTCTCGCGGCCAATTTCGAGGCTGGCTACGTGCAAGGCGGCGACGGCGGCAATCTCGCTATATCCGCTCCGGCGATGGCTCTCGATGGGGCATTGTTTGGCAGCACGTTTGCCGGTCCCCGGCAGCGTCTCATCGCTCCCGCGCTGGGTTCACTCACGCTGACCTTTCGGGGACAGGATCCGTCGCTGCCGCAAAATTTGTTTCCCGCGTTTTCGCCGACTGCGCCCAACATTGTTTTTCAGACCGGGGGCACGTCGTCGCCGGTGGTGCCCGCTTTTTCCGTCACGGGTGCGATCCTGCCGGAAGAGCGCAAGCGAACCGTCACGCTCTCGCCCGATCTTTTTAGTGCGTCAGGATTCGGTGCGCTAAAAATCGACAATAGCGACGGGGGGATTTCGGTGCCGGTCGGCACTTCGCTCGTGCTTCCGGCGCGCGGCGCGCTGACGTGGCTCGCGGCCAATATCAACGTAGCCGGAAAAATCGTCGCGCCGAGCGGCAGTCTGGCCTTCACCGTGTTTGACCGTTCGCCGTACGCCGACCGCGCGTTGACGGGCGGTGCGGTGCCGGCGACGCCCCAGCCCGATGCTACGCGGGGGAAGTTCACCCTGGCCTCCACGGCGGAGTTGAGCACCGCGGGCCTGTTCGTTGACGACCGGCCGACGTCGGTCGTATCCGATCAAGGTCCGCTCGCAACGGTCGGAGGAAGCATCGCCATCACCAGTTTCACGGCGGATTTGGCGGTGGGGAGCCTGATCGATGCTTCCGGCGGCGTCGCCTTGAGCTCGGCGGGCAAGGCGACGTATGGCAACGGCGGCAGTATCGCGATCAAGGCGGGGCAGGATCCAAAAATCACGTCGTTGCTGGGCGGGCAACTCGCACTGGGCAGTATCCTGCAAAGTTTCTCCGGCGCGAAAGGCGGAACGCTGACGCTGCTCGCGCCCTCGGTCCAGATCGGCGGCGGGACCACGAATCGAGACACCTTGTTGCTCACGCCGGAATTTTTCAGCCAGGGCGGCTTCGCGGGTTTCAATGTGAATGGACTCGGCGCCGCGACCGCCCAGACCGAACGGTTCCTTCCCGCGGTGTTGATCGCGCCCGGCACGCTGATCACTCCCGTCGTGCAGAGCCGATTGATCGCGACCAACGCTTCGGATGTGGCCGGTGCGTTCACGACCGTGGTTCAACCGGTCGGAGTTCGTGCGCCGGTGACGCTTTCATTTGGGGCGGTAGGAGTGCGCGACCTGTTCAACAGCGCGCAGCCGATTGCGGTGCGCGGCGATTTGATCGTGGGCGAGGGTGCGGTCATCCGCACCGATCCGCGCGGAACGGTTGCGCTCAGCGGTGACACGGCTCTCGTCCGGGGTTCGATCTTTGCGCCGGGTGGAGCGATCAGCGTAACGGGCGCGAAAGATTCCATCCTGTTTTTCTCGGATTCGACGCAGGCGGTGCCGACCGTCGAGCTCGCGGCGGGCAGCGTGCTCTCCACCGCGGGGGCGACGCTGCTCACTCCCGACGTTCGCGGGTTTCGAACGGGAACCGTTTTGCCGGGCGGCACGATCAACGTGGCGGGCAACATCGTTGCGCGGGCCGGAGCGCAGCTCGATGTTTCGGGCGCCGCCGATCGGCTGGATCTGGCGCCTTCCTATTCCTTGTTTAACGGCTTGGGCAACTCATCGACCGCAGGGTCGCGGGTTGTCGCGACGGCGGTGGAGAGCAACGCCGGGTCGATCTCTTTCGTGGGCGGGCAGGAATTGTTTGTCGACGCCACCCTGCGGGGCGCCTCCGGCGGACCCTCGGCATTGGGTGGTTCGCTCAGTATTTCATCGGGCCGATTCTACGCCGCGGGAACGAACACCCAGACTCCGCTGGATCCGACGCTCACGATCTCGCAGCGTCAGCCCGTACTTACCTTCGGCGCGACGGCAATCGGATCACCGGTGCGCGATGCCGCGGGAGTTGCGGTCGTCGGACAGGGATATTTTGCCGTGGAGACATTTGCGCAGACCGGTTTTGACACGCTGGCTCTAAGGGGAACGGTGCAGTTCTCGGGACCGATTACGCTTTCGGCCGCGCGCAGTTTAACGCTCGGGACTTCAGGCATTATTTCGGCTGACGCGGCGGTGACTCTTTCCGCGCCGTACGTTTCGCTCGGCGCCGCTTTTCAGACCCCCTTGCTGGCGCAGGAGCAAGGGCCTGCGTTCACGGTGCAGGGCCAGCCCTTCTATGCGCCGCCGTCTTTCGGGGCGGGAACGTTGAACGTGAATGCGAGCCTGATTGACCTGGGGAATCTGTCCCTGCAGAAAATCGGTCAGGCGACTTTCGTTGCTAACAATGGAGATATTCGTGGCGCCGGCACGCTCGCGATCGCGGGCGATCTGACCCTTCGCGCCGGCGTGATTTATCCGCCTTCCGCGCTGACCTTCACGCTCGTGGCTTTCGACTCTACGGTGGCCGGCGTGGTGCGCCCCGGCTCGGTTACGATCGGCGCGGCGGGCACGCGAGCGCTGCCGCTCTCTGCCGGAGGGACCCTCAACGTGTACGCCTCAACGATTCTGCAAGGCGGCACGTTGCGAGCGCCGATCGGCGCGATCAATCTCGGTTGGGACGGCACGGGGACGGCACCGAAGGATTTTGTTTCCAACCACAGCGTGTCGGCGACGCAGCAACTCACGCTCACAACCGGCAGCGTGACCTCCGTGTCGGCCATCGATCCCGTCACCGGGAGTGCGGCGACCATTCCTTTCGGGCTCATTTTGAATGGCGCGTCTTGGATCGATCCGGCGAGCAACGATATCACGGTGTCGGGCGCGCCCGAGAAGACGGTCACGATTTCGGCGCAGCGCGTCGTGGAGCAAACCGGCGCCACGATCGATCTGCGCGGCGGCGGCGACCTCTACGCCTACCGCTGGGTTTCCGGAGTGGGCGGAACAAAAGATATCTTGGCGGGCACGGGCGGCTTCGCCGTTCTCCCGGGTTATCAGGCGGGCTACGCGCCGTACGCGCCTTTCAATCCCACGACGCTCAATAATAATTTCGGTCGCGACGCTGGCTACGTGAACGCCGCGCTGGCGGCGGGAGATCGCGTTTATCTGAGCGGCGTGTCGGGATTGCCCGCGGGATTTTATACGCTGCTCCCGGCCCGCTACGCTCTGTTGCCCGGGGCTTTTCTCGTCACTCCGAAATCTGGGGTGCCGCCAGCGGAAACGGTGACCCAGCCCGATGGCGCGAGCGTGGTGTCGGGTTATCGATTCAACGGTCTGACCACCGAGCCCGTCGCCCGGCCGCTCGCGGCCGCATTCGAAGTCGCCCCGCAATCGGTGGTACGAACCCGCGCTGAATATGACGACTCGCTGGCAAACGCCTTTCTCAGTCAGGCCGCGATCGCGCGCAGCGCGGTGTCGCCGCGACTGCCGGTGGATTCCGGCCAGCTCGTGCTCGAGGCGACGCGTTCGATGACGATTCAAGGAACGGTGCTGGCGCAGGCGCCGAAAGCCGGCCGGGGCGGGCTGGTGGATATCAGCAGCCCAGGCAGTATAGTGATCGGCGGACCGAACACCGTCGCGGCGGCGGGAACGCTCGTGCTGAGTTCCACCGAGCTGAATGCCTTTGGCGCGGAGAGCCTTTTGATCGGCGGCATTCGGCGTTCGACCGACGCCGGAACGGCGGTGAGCGTGAACACCGATTCGATCACGGTCGATAACGCCGGCAGATCGCTCTCCGGTTCGGATCTGGTGCTCGCCGCCAATCGTTCCCTAACGGTTGCGAACGGGGGGATCGTTGAACAGACGGGCTCCGCAACGTCCTCGGCCGGTACGTTGCTGCTTGGAAGCACGGCGGCCCCGGGCAGTGGCAACGGCGTGTTATTGCGGGTGACAGGAGACCCGGCCGCGCAGGTCGTGCGATCCGGGGTGAGTACGGCGGATGGGCCTGTGCTGACCATTGCTGCCGGCGCGCGGCTCTCCGGAGCCAGCGTGACCCTCGATTCTACGAGCGCGACGAACCTGAATGCGGCCGCCACGATCGCCGGAACGTCGCTCGCGCTTGGGAGCGGAAAAATTTCCCTTCAACTCGCGAATGCGGGCCAGCTCCCGGCCGACAGCGGTCTCGTACTTTCCAGCGCGACCTTGCAAACGTTCCAGAGCGCTCAATCGCTCTCGTTGCTCAGCTATTCGACGATCGACATCTACGGCACCGGTCAGATCGGTGCGCTGGATGCGAGCGGAAATCCGACGCTGGCTTCGCTCGCGCTGCACAGCGGCGGCGTTCGCGGCTTCAATCAAAGCGGCGGAAGCGTGTTGCTGGCTGCTCGAAATGTTTTGGTCGACAATAGTGCGGGCGCTTCCGCCCCTGTGCCCGGGACCGTGGTTGGTGGCACGCTGACGTTCAACGCCGGCACATTTCGGATCGGCGCGAATCAGACCGCCGTCACGAATTTCGGGGCGGTTCAAATCAATGCGTCCGACGCCATCGTTGGCCAAGGCACGGGTGGACTCGCGGTGCAGGGCGATCTGACTCTGCGAACCCCGTTGCTCACAGGGGCAACCGCGTCGTCGCAGACGATTTCAGCCGGCGGAGCTTTGACGCTGAGTGCGCCCGCGACGACCACGGTGTCCGCCGCGGTTCCGGGGCTCGGCGCAAGTTTGGTCTTAAGTGGCGCGAAGGTTACCACCGGCAGCTCCATCGTTTTGCCCAGTGGAACTCTGAGCGTTAGCGCTTCGACGGGAGATCTCACGATCGGCGCCAACAGCCGACTCGATATGGGCGGAACCACGATTGCTTTCTACGATTTGCTCCAATCCACGGCGGGGGGACAACTGAACCTGACGGCGAGCGCGGGGAACGTGAATCTTGCCAGCGGGAGTACCATCAATGTTGCAGCGCCGTCGACATCGGCCGGCGCGGGCCTGCTGAATGTCAACGCGCCGAACGGCATCTTCACCACGGCTGGCACGTTGCTCGGCGGCGGCGGCTCGTTCCTGCTCGATGTGGGACGGGTGCCGGGCGAAGGCATCGCCGCGCTGAATGGCGCGCTCAACGCGGGCGATTTTTCCCTGCTGCGAACTTTGCGGGTGAGGACGGGTAACGTGGTCGTCGACGGCACCGCCACCGCGCATATTTTCAATCTTTCGGCCGACCTAGGCTCGATCACGGTCTCGTCACAGGGAGTGATCAATGCCGCGGGCGACCGCGGTGGTGCGATCAATCTCATGGCGGGCGGCAGCGTCACGCTGCAATCTGGATCGAAGCTCATTGCGACGGGGAACGACTTCGACGCGGCCGGCAAGGGAGGCGCGGTCGCCTTGGAAACCCGCGGGCTCAATGGCGGCGTGGTCGATATTCAGTCGGGTTCGAATATCGACTTGTCGGTCGCGAGCAACAACGCCGGTAGCGCGGCCTTGGGCCAATTCACGGGGACGCTTCATCTGCGGGCGCCGCAGAACGCCACAAATTCTGACCTAGCGATTGCGCCGATTAACGGCCGTCTCCTCGGCGCATCGAGTATCGCCGTCGAAGGATTCAAGATTTTCGATCTGAGCTCGGTTGCCGAGGCGCTGATCACGAGTGCGGTTCAGTCGAGCGTGCTGGCGAACGGGCAGATCTTCGCGGGCAACACGACCGCGATCGCGAACCGTCTGCTCGCGAACAACGCAGCGCTGGCCTCAGTGCTGCATGTCCGGCCGGGCGCAGAAATCATCAATCCGCTCGGCGACCTCACGCTGGCGCAGGCTTGGGATCTTTCCACCTACCGTTTCGGCCCGGGCGGACGCGAGCCGGGCGTACTGACCCTTCGCGCCGCGGGCAATCTGAACTTTGATTACAGCTTCAATAGCATCTCCCGCAAGGCGACGATCGGACTGTTGAGCGACGGCTTTGGCGGGACGTCGAGCTATGGTCTGTGGGACGCACCGCTGCTGACTCCCGGCACGGCGTCCTGGTCCTATCGCCTCGTGGCCGGTGCCGATTTTACGGCCGCCGACTTTCGCGGCGTGAGGTCCGCCGGCGATCCGAAAGCGAGCGGTTCGCTTCTGCTCGGGAGGAATACGCCCGCTTTGCCGGTGCCGAGCGATCCCAACAGTCCGAACAGCACGGCGAACCTTCGGCAAAATATCATTCCCAATTTCTTCCAGGTGATTCGCACCGGCACGGGCGACATCGACATTGTGGCGGCCCGTGACGTCCAGTTTTTCAATCCCATCGCCGCCATTTATACCGCGGGAACCCAAGCCTCCCCGCTGGCCAATTTCGATCTGCCCAATTTGAGCGAGGCGGTGCGCAACAGTCGCTTGGGAGCAACGCAGGACCCGATCTACGGTGCGCAATTCAGTTTGGCCGGGGGCAATGTGACGATCGCGGCGCAGCATGACATCATGCATGCGATCGTGGCCGGCTTTCCGGCGACGCTGGTCGCGGATTCGTCGCGCGAGTTGCCGAATAATTGGCTCTATCGGCGCGGGTACGTCGACCCGGCCACCGGCCAGTTTGGCGCGACGCATCCGGGCGGCGAAATCGCTTCGACCGCGTGGTGGGTGGACTTCACCAATTTCTTCGAAGGCGTGGGCGCGCTGGGCGGCGGCAACGTCACACTCGCGGCCGGTAATAACATTACCAACGTCGACGCGGTGGTGCCGACCAATGGGCGCATGCCCAAGGGCGCGCCCGATGCGTCCAAGCTGGTGGAACTCGGCGGCGGCGACCTCGTGGTTCGCGCCGGCGGCGAAATCGATGGAGGTGTCTACTATGTTGAGCGCGGTCGCGGCACGCTCGCCGCGGGTACGAGCATTCACACGAACAGCACCCGGGCCGCGCTCACGCAGTCCGATATCGTGGCCCTGGAGAATCTCAAGCGGGCGGCCGATCCCACCACCTGGCTGCCGACCACGCTCTTTCTCGGCAAAGGCAGCTTCGACATCTCCGCGCGTGGGGACCTGTTGCTCGGTCCGATCGCGAATCCGTTTCTGCTGCCGCAGGGCGTGAATAATAATGCTTACGAGAAAACCTATTTTTCAACTTACGGCACCAGTGATGCGGTCAATGTTTCGTCGCTCACGGGTACCCTGACGATTCGGGACAGCGCCGACGGCCGCGCCGGTTCGCTCGCGGCTTGGTTGCAGAGCGTCGACCTTTACGATGGAGCGAGGCACCAGACGTTTTCCTCGTATTCCCAGCCCTGGCTCCGGTTGCTCGAGACGGATATCACTCCGTTTTTCACGGTGACAGCGCTCATGCCCGCCACGCTGCGGGCCACTGCGTTCTCGGGTGATCTCAATCTCGTCGGCAGTTTGACGTTGTCGCCCTCGCCGCAGGGAACACTTGATCTAACCGCGGCCAAATCGATCAATGGAATGCAGCCCAACGGCGTAAACTCCACGACCGGAAATCGCATCTGGGGGACGAGCCTGATCAATCTTTCCGACGCCGATCCGACGCGGACTCCAGGGGTCGCGACGCCGGTTTCCCTGTCGGCCACGGCGGCGCTCACGCCGACGGTGACGCCGATCGATCTGTTGGATGCGGTTAATGGTTTGTTCAACGAGTCCGGTTCAATTCAGGGACTCTTCGGAGTGATCCAAACCAAGCAGGCCCTGCACGCGCGCGGTCCGCTGCACCTTGCCGATCTGATTCCATTGCATGTGTACGCGGCGGGCGGGGATATTTCCGGCGTCAGTTTGTTTTCGGCGAAGGCTGCACGGGTGATTGCCGGGCGGGATTTGACCGATGTCGGGCTTTACCTCCAAAACACGCGGCCATCGGATGTCAGTGTCGTGGCGGCCGGTCGCGACTTGATCGCCTTCGATCTGAACTCACCCCTGCGCATTGCCGCCCAGACCGGCCGCAACGAGCTGCTGCAGGGGAGCGTGACCACGCCGGGCCCGGCCAGCGGCAATCCGACGTCGGGAGACATTCAAATCAGCGGGCCGGGTACGCTCGAAGTTTTAGCGGGCCGCAATTTCGATCTCGGTGTCGGACCCAGCGCTGGCGATGGCACGGCCGTGGGCATCACCAGCATCGGGAACGCGCGGAATCCTAATCTGCCCTTTGCTGGCGCGGAGATAATCGCGGGAGCAGGCATCGGCAACGCGTCGAGCCTGAGTAAGAGCGCGATCGATTTCGCCGCGTTCGTGAGCAAATATTTGGATCCATCAAGTGCCGGAGCGGCGGCTGATCGTTACCTGCCGGAGCTGGGGCGGGAGCTCCAGATGCCCGGAGCGAGCAAGTCGGCGGTCTGGTCGGCCTTCACCGGTCTTCCCCTAGAGAAACGTTCGGCGCTCGCGCTTGGTATTTTCTACGCCGTCCTGCGGGATGCCGGTCGCGATCACGGCCGTCCGTCGTCCCCGGGTTATCGAAATTACGACGCGGGGTTCGCTGCGATCGCCGCACTGTTTCCGGGCTCGAAGTGGACCGGCGATATTTCCCTGACCTCGCGCGAGATCAAAACGGCGAGCGGCGGCGATATCAGCCTGTTCGCACCCGGCGGTCAGCTCACCGTGGGCTTCGATCTCGTCGGCAGCCAGGCAGTCGATCAGGGCGTGCTGACCGAGGACGGAGGGAGTATTTCCATTTTTACAAAAAACAGCGTCGTCGTCGGCACCTCGCGAATTTTCACCCTGCGCGGCGGGAATGAGATCATCTGGTCTTCTTCCGGCAATATCGCCGCCGGAGCTTCGTCGAAGACGGTACAATCGGCTCCTCCCACGCGAGTCTTGATCGACCCTCAGAGTGGAGACGTGAAAACCGATTTGGCGGGTCTGGCCACCGGCGGCGGTATTGGCGTGCTTGCCACCGTGACCGGCGTTCCGCCGGGCGACGTCGATTTGATTGCTCCAGGTGGAACGATCGATGCCGGCGACGCCGGGATTCGTGTATCCGGAAATCTGAACGTGTCGGCCCTGCAGGTGGTCAACGCGAGCAACATCCAAGTCAGCGGTACGAGCGTTGGCACTCCGAGCGTGGCCGCGCCAAGTCTGGGCGGCTTGGCCGCGACCGCCGCGAGCGCATCGGCGGCCACCACCAATGCCGCTACCGACGTATCCCGAGCCGGTCGGGCCGATGCCGAACCGGAGCACCAGCCGTCGGTGATCACGGTTGAGGTGCTGGGCTACGGCGGCGGGGAAGTAATGACCTCGCTCGAAAACTCCCACGCGGGCGACCGAGGTTGAGTGGGTTGCCTGATCGTGTGCGGTGCCTTTTCCCATTTTGTCACACAGTCGCCATCATTTCGTAACAATCAAAGTCTAAGGTTACGGCGTTTTGATCAGACCTACAACCAAACCGACCACCATGTTGCTTAAGAAATCCCTTTGGCGTGCGCTGCTCAGCGGCGTTGCCTTCACTACCTGTTCCGTTTTTGCTCAAGATAGCGGCGCTCTCCTCAATCTGCTCGTGAAAAAGGGCCTCGTCACCGATCAGGAGTCGGAAGACCTCCGCGCCGAGCTGACGAAGGACTTTGCCACCAACACCTCCGCGGGAAAGATGAACCTGAGTTCTTCGCTCGTTGAGTTGAAGCTCTCGGGCGACATGCGCATTCGCTACGAAAACAATGCCCAGGTCCCTGAGACCGCGGCTGGCGCGGCGACGCTCGTGAACGAAACCTCACGTCAGCGCTTCCGTTTCCGTTTCAACGGTGACGTGCTGCTCCAAAAAGGTTGGAACGCTGGCTTTGCGCTTGAGAGCGGTCAGTCGAACGATTCCGCCAATCAAACTTTTGTCACCACGGCCGATGATTACGGCGTTTTCATCGCCCGCGCTTACGTGGGCTGGCAGCCGAATCTGAACTGGGCCTTCGTGCTCGGAAAGCAGAAGAATCCGTTCTACACGACCGAAATGCGCTGGGACGCCGACATCAGTCCGCAAGGCATCAGCGAGATCTACAAGTATTTCATCGGCGCGAAGGACACGTTTGAAATCCGCGCGATGCAGCACGCCATGGAAGATCGCTCCGAAGCCACCCCTGGCCCGGCCGGTCGCGACACATGGTTGTTCGAACAACAGGCCGTTTACACGAAGTGGTTCGGCCCGGAGAATCTCAGCAGCGTGATCATCGCTCCCGGTTACTCGGCGTACAACCAATCGACCATCACCGCGACACCGCTCAATTCCGCGGCTTACGTCGGTTCGGTGCGGGCGCAGAATTATTTCACGTTCGCGGGCGAAGTGAACCTGGCTAACCTCAACGGCCCGGGTTCGGCCCTGAAATTCTACTGGGATTCTTCCTACAACACGGAAGCCGAGACTCGGGTGTACAAAGTTTACGGCCTGAATCCGGCGTCATTCAGCAAGGGCGCGACCGCTTGGCTTGGCGGCGTGGGCTACAGCTACGGCACCGGGAAAGTCCAGGGTGACTATAGCGCCAAGCTCGACTACCGCGAAGTCGGCATCGGTGCCGAAGACCCCAATATCAACGATTCCGACTGGGGCTTCAGCAAACTCAACCAGAAGGGCTTCAAGCTCGCGCTCAGCTACAACCTGACGGACTTCGCCAACTTCAACGTCACCTATTTCGACACGAAAATCATCCAGAAGAACATGGCGTTCTCACTCGGAAATCTGAACCGTTCCCATGAACTGTTGGTCGATCTCGTCGTAAAATTCTAATCCGTTCCTCTCCTTCGCACTCAATCTTCATTCACCATGAAAAAATCTATTCTCATCATCGCGGCGCTCGCGTTTGCCACCGCCGCTCACGCTCAAAAGCTCGTGATCAAGGGCTCCGATACCCTCGGCGCAAAACTCGTTCCCCTGCTCAAGGAAGCCTATGTCGCGAAGAATCCAGGCGTCTCTTTTGAGATCGCCGCGGAAGGCTCGACCACGGGCATCGCCGCCATCACCGATGGCACCGCTCAGATCGGCATGTCGTCCCGGCGTGCAAAAGCCACCGAGGTGTCCGCGGCGTCGGCCAAGGGCGTGACCTTGAAGCCAATCATCGTGGCCCACGACGGGATCGCGATCATCGTCAATGCGGCCAACCCGATCGCCAAATTGAGCAAGACCCAGATCGAGAAGATTTTCTCGGGTGGCGTGACCGATTGGTCGGCAGTGGGCGGCAGCGCCGGCAAGATCTCCATCTACACCCGTAACACCTCGTCGGGCACCTACGCGGACTTCCGCACCCTGGCGATGAACGGCATCGATTACGCCTCGTCGTCGCAAAAGATGGCCGGCAACGAGCAGATCGTGTCCGAGGTCGCCAAGAATCCGGCCGGCGTCGGCTATGTGGGACTCGCTTACATTCGCGAGGCCGGCATTAAGGTGTTGTCCGTCGACGGTGTGATGCCGAGCAAGGAAACCGTGCTGACGAAGAAATATGCCTTCGCCCGCCCAACCTTCTTTTACACGAACGGCGAAGCGACCGGTGAAGCCAAGAAGTTCATCGATTTCACCCTGAGCGACGAAGGGAAGAAGATTGTCGAAAGCGAAAGCATCGGAATGGTCGCGCCGGTCACGGCGAAGACGGAATAACGCTCGTCACCACGATCTCACCTGGAAAGAGCCCGCTTGACCGAAAGTCGGCGGGCTTTTTCTTCAATAATCTGGCTCCCTTCGCACGATGAATAAACCGGACTCCGCCGCGCCGGCTCATTTTCTAGCGAACAAGAGCAAAATCAAACTGTTCGGCCTCACGCTGGACGACTGCATCAAGGTTTTTTTCGGCGGCAACGCGGTGATCTCAATTGTGGTGCTCGCCCTGATCACCTATTTCTTGTTTCGCGAAGGCGCCGGGTTTTTCGGGCAGAACCGGCAGAACATTCTCGTCTACCGTCAGGCGGGCCTGGAATACGTGGACTTCATTCGCGCCGAGGTGAAGGACCACATGGCGCTCACGCGCTATTTGTCCGACATCCGGTTGCGGCAATATGTTTATCTGACGGCCGAGAAGAAGCTTTCCGCCGAGGACGCGAATGCCGCGTTGGCGGGCTTCGATACTTTTGCGGAACAGTATGACGGAACGGTGGTGCCGGTTCGCCGCCTGCTTTCAGAGCTCACGGAACTCGCGACCGCCATCAAAGAGAAATTCGCCAACAACGAGAACAAGGTGCAGGAGAGCCTCCAATTGCTCGCGCAAAACCGGGCGAGTGACGCGGGCAAAGTGGCCATTCAGGCCGTCAATTTCGCAGAGGAATTAAAGCCGATCGTCGGAACTCTCCCGGCGTTTAAAGCGCTGAACGCCGAGTTCGCGACCAAGCTGAACGAGGTCCTCGCGGCTGCGCCCTCGCTGTCCGGGCCGGGATTAGGGGCGCGGATGGATCGGTTCAAAGAGCTGACCCGCGACTACGTGAAGACCTTTTCCGCGGTGGAGAGAGATCTCACGGACTGGGATTTCCGCCGGGAGGTCCCGATGCGTCAGTCAGTCGCCGGATTTTTCCTTGGCCGTGAATGGCAGACGGCGAGTTCCTGGCAGGACTGGTACGGCATCCTCCCGCTTTTTGTCGGCTCGCTGATGGTGTCGTGCGTGGCTTTGCTCATTGCCGTGCCGCTCGGGGTGGGGGCGGCGATATATGTGAACCAGATCGCTTCGAAGTCGGAGCAAAGTTTTATCAAGCCCTCCATTGAGTTCATCTCCGCGTTTCCATCGGTCGTGCTCGGATTTTTCGGAATTGCGGTGCTCGGGCAGGGTCTGCGCGCGGCGTCCCAAATCTCGTGGCTGTCCTGGATCCCCGGCTTTCCCTATTCGGAGCGCCTGAACATTCTCACCGCGGGCTGCCTGCTCGCGCTGCTCGCGGTCCCGACGATTTTCACACTGGCGGAGGACGCGCTGAACAACGTGCCGCGGGCGTTCAAGGAAGCTTCGTATGCCCTCGGTGCGACCCGGCTGCAGACGGTGATCAAGATCATCGTGCCGGCGTCGCTGTCCGGCATTATTTCCGCTATTTTGCTCGGGCTTGGGCGGGTGATCGGCGAAACGATGGTCGTGCTGCTTTGCGCCGGCAACCGGATCGCGATTCCCGATTTCACGGCCGGACTCGCCGTCGTCACGCAGCCGGTCCACACGATGACCGGCATCATCGCACAGGAAATGGGCGAAGTGGTGCAGGGCAGCATTCACTACCGCGCGCTGTTCATGATCGGGATCGCGTTGTTCTTCCTTTCGCTCGGCATCAACTACGTCGCGCAGGGTGTGGTGCGTCGCTATCGTATTTCCATTGGCTGAGCGCATGAATCCCGCCACTTCGACCGCCCACGATTTTGTGACCAAGCCGTCCGCGGCCCGGAGCTGGGAGCGCGTGCTGTTCTGGCTGTTCCGCGGCGCGACTTACTTCGTGCTGCTGTGCGGCGCCGCGGTGCTTTTCACGATCGTGTTCCGCGGCGCTCCGATCCTGTTCAAAAAGGAAGCCCCGTTCATCAACACCACGTTCCTGACTTCGGCCCCCGAATCGCTCCACGTGTTTGAATACGAAGGCAAGAAAATGGAGCTCGGCGATCGGGACTACCGTGCCTTCCTCGAGCGTAACCCGGCGGTCGCCACGGTGAAATCCGAGAGCTACGTCTACTCGGCGGGCGGTATTTTTCCGGCGATCGTTGGCACCGTACTGTTGGTGATTGGCTCGATGACGATCGCGTTGCTCCTGGGCGTGGCCGCGGCGATCTACCTGAGCGAATACGCCCGTGACGGAAAATTCATCCGGTTCATCCGCCTGGCGATTCTCAACCTCGCGGGCGTGCCCTCAATCGTCTTCGGGCTTTTCGGCTTCGGCATGTTCGTGATTTTCTTTGGCTGGAACGTCTCGCTCCTTGCCGGCTGGTTCACGCTCGCGTTCATGGTCCTGCCCGTGGTGATCACCGCCTCGGAGGAATCACTCAAGGCGGTGCCCAAGGGGTTTCGGGAGGGTTCGCTCGCCCTTGGCGCGACCAAGTGGCAGACGATCCGCAAGAACGTCCTGCCCTACGCATTGCCCGGCATCCTCACGTCGTCCATTCTTGGCATCGCACGCGTCGCCGGCGAGACGGCACCGATCATGTTCACCGCCGCCTACGTGGTGCGGGACAAACTGCCGTGGGAAGGCCTCACCTCAGTGAACGATTTCTTTTTCCAGGGCGTGATGGCGCTGCCTTACCACATTTACGTCGTGAGCTCGAAGATCCCGCAGAACGAGTACACGGAGCGCGTCCAATACGGGACCGCGTTTGTCTTTTTGATGATCGTCGCGCTCATCGCCACCGCCTCCATCGTGCTCCGCAACCAGCTTCGCAATCGCTACAAATGGTGACCGCCCGGGTTGCCTCCGCCGTCAATGACCGCCACTTCTTCTAAAATGGATATCAGGACATCCACGCTGCCGCCCGCCGCCGGCTCCACCGTTGCGCCCGCCCCGGTCGCGTCGGCCCCTGCTGCGCGGGAAGCGTTGGTCGGCGAAACCTTGATCGACATCGACCACGTCGATTTACGGATTTACCATGGCTTTGTCACAAGAATTAGCCTTTAAAGGCGTCACAGTGAATACCGTATCTCCTGGCTATATTGGCACTGATATGGTTAAAGCTATTCGTGA
>CAIXKG010000171.1 GCA_903919985.1 uncultured Opitutia bacterium
CAGGTCCACCGCGGCCCGGCGTTGGTTGAACTCTACCTCAGGTAAGCGGGTAAGGCGCTCGGCCAGGCGGCGATAGTGGGGACGAACAGTTTTGCCGTCGGGCTCGAACATCTCGTCGAAAAACGCGCCGGCGTCATAGGTAGAACTGATAAGCGACACAGGGAGGGATTTTGGTTTGCTGGCGACCTACCTAGCAGGTCCTTTGCCAGCGCGCCGTCCATCTCCGCTTCGAGTACCTCTGGTCGCATCGTCTGCAGCGGTCCCTTCATCGCGTCGGACTCGGCCGGCGTTCGTATCAGATCGTGTTTCGTTACGTGGATTCTCGCATCGCTTCGCTCCGGGCGGGCCACCGTTTTCCTCGGTTCGTGGTTTTAGGCGTCATCACCAAACCAGGTGCCGTGATCCGCTTTCTTGCTGAACTCGGCGGACTCTACGGTTGAAAACGCCGGCGAGAGGGTGAGGCGAAAGCCCTGCCCCGGGACTCCGGATTTTACCCTTTCAAGGGATGGAGCTTTCGCGTCGGAGGATGCGGGCCTGAAAGGGCTATCCCCTTATGGGAGACGATCGAACCCAATTCAGCAGAGCCGGGAGGCCCGCGTGCTTACATCGCGTGAATCGCGCTCTTGCTGACGGCGAGCCCGGCTTCTTTCACGGCTTCGCTCATTGTCGGATGCGCATGGATGGTGCGCCCAAGATCTTCGGCGCTGCCGCCATATTCCATGTGGGTGACGACTTCACTGATGAGTTCTCCGGCTCCGTGGCCGACGATTTGGGCGCCGAGAATCTGGTCGGTCTTCGCGTCGGCGATGATCTTCACGAAGCCATCCATGGCATCGGCGGCAATGGCGCGGCCATTGGCGGCGAAGTTGAATTTGCCGACGTTGATCGCGCGGCCGGCGACTTTGGCGGCGTCCTCCCCGAGGCCGACGCAGGCGACTTCGGGTTCAGTGTAAACGACGGCGGGCACGAGGTCCCAATTTACGTGGCCGGCCTTGCCGGCGATCCATTCGGCGACGGCAACGCCGTCTTCCTCGGCTTTGTGGGCAAGCATCGGGCCGGCGACGACATCGCCGATAGCCCATATGCCCGGAGCCGTGGTCTTGAGATGAGCGTCGACTTTCACGCGCTTCTTTTCGTCGAGCTGCACGCCGGCTTTCTCCAAGGAGAGACCATCGGTAAACGGCCGCCGCCCGACCGAGACGAGAACCTTGTCGGCCGGAAAGGAAAGTTTTTCGGTGCCGCGTTCGGCGGTGAGGGTCCCCTTGGTGAAGCCGGTGACTTTGGCCCCGACTTCGATCTTCAGGCCTTGCTTCTGGAGCATGCGGGTGAAGCTACGCACAATGTCGTCATCGTAGGTCGCGATGATTTTGGGGAGAAATTCGATGACGGTCACGTCGGAGCCAAGTCGCGACCAGACGGAGCCAAGCTCGAGACCGATGGCGCCGCCGCCGACGACCACGAGTTTTTTCGGCACGGAATCGAAAGCGATGGCATGATCGCTGGAGACGACAGTCTGGCCGTCGAACTTCATGAACGGGAGCTCGACCGGCGCGGAGCCGGTGGCGATGACGATATTTTTCGCGGTGAGTTGGGACGTTTCCTTTTCGCCTTTTACTTCGATCGTAGTGGCGGAGACGAATGCGGCTGCGCCGGTGATGACCGTAATTTTGCGGGCCTTGGCCAGTTGGGCGACGCCGCCGACGAGTTTTGTGACGACGTCGTCCTTCTTTTTGAGCAGCGTGGCGAGATCGAGTTCGACGGAGCCAAGTTTGATGCCGTGAGCGGCAGCGTGGCCTTTGGCGAAGGCGAAATGTTCGCTCGAGTGGAGCAGGGCCTTGCTCGGGATGCAGCCGACATTGAGGCAGGTGCCACCGAGGGTGGCGCGCTTTTCGACCAGTGCGACCTTGAGGCCGAGTTGGGCGGCGCGAAATGCGCAGACGTAGCCGCCGGGGCCGGCGCCAATTACGATCAAGTCAAAGGAAGTCGCAGACATTTTTAGCAGTGGAAGTTGGAAGGTTAAGTTGAAGAGAAATCGCCCTGGCAAACGCGCTCTATCTTCAACTTTTCACATGAACTCTTTTGAGCATCAGATGCTCAAAAGCAGGCGGGCGGGGTCTTCGATCGCTTGCTTTACTTTCACGAGGAACGTCACGGCTTCCTTGCCGTCGACGAGGCGGTGATCGTAGCTCAGCGCGAGGTACATCATCGGCCGAATGACAACCTGGCCGTTGAGGGCGACCGGGCGGTCGTTGATCGCGTGCAGTCCGAGGATGGCGCTTTGCGGGGCGTTGATGATCGGCGTCGACAGCATCGAGCCGAAGGTGCCGCCATTCGTAATCGTGAACACGCCGCCTTCGAGATCGGCGAGGGTGATCTTCCCGTCACGCGCGCGTTTGGCGACGTCACCGAGGGCTTTTTCGATGCCGGCCATGCCGAGACTATCGCAGTCGCGAATGACTGGAACCATCAGGCCCTTCTCGGTCGAGACGGCGACGCCGATGTCGTAGTAATGATTTTCAACGATCTGGTCGCCGTCGATCTGGGCGTTGATCGCGGGAATCTCCTTGAGCGCGTTGACCACGGCCTTCGCGAAGAACGACATGAAGCCGAGTTTGAACCCATTCTTTTTGACGAAATCGTCCTGATATTTCGCGCGCAGGCCCATGACCGCGGACATATCGACTTCGTTGAACGTCGTGAGCATCGCCGCGTCGTGTTGGGCGGCGACGAGGCGCTGGGCGATCTTCGCGCGCAGCGGAGTCATCTTGCGGCGGGACTGCCTTGCCCCTGCGGGGAGCGAGGGTTTCGGGTTGGGAATGGGAGCGGGCGAGGGCGCGACGGTTACGGGCTTCGTTTCGGTGGCAGCAAGCATATCGCCCTTGGTCACGCGGCCGGCTTTGCCGGAACCGGAAACGCTGGCTGGATCGATGCCAGTTTCCGCGGCGAGTCGGCGCACGGCCGGCGATTGCTCGGTCGGCGCAACCGGTTTCGAGCTTTGGGCTTCGGTTTTCGCGTTGGATGCCGGTGCGGCCGGTGCGGCGGGCGCGGTGGCGTCGGAGTCGATGGTGGCGACCTGCTGGCCGATTTTGACTTCGGTGCCGGCGGCGACCTTCAAGGTGATTTTTCCGGCTGACTCGGCGGTGCCTTCGGAGGTGATTTTGTCCGTCTCCAGCTCGAAGAGCGGCTGGTCCTTTTTGACGACGTCGCCGTCTTTAACGTGCCATTTGGCGAGCACACCGGAGCTGATCGATTCGCCCATCGGCGGGATTTTGACTTCGAGGAGAGGCATGGGAGGAGAAGGAAAAGTAGTGAGTAGCGGGTAGTGAGTAGCGAGTGGAAAGACAGCAGGCGGCGGAGAGACGGATCGAAATCTGTGCTACGCGCTACCTCAAATCAGAGCGTGAAGGCGTCGTTGAGCAGGGCGGTGAGTTCCATCCGGTGCAACGCGAGGTTGCCGACGGCGGGAGAGGCCGAGGCGTCGCGGCCCGCATAAGTGGGCTTACGGCCGAAAATTTCCTCGATTTGTGGGGCGATGTACGACCACGCCCCCATGTTCTGCGATTCTTCCTGACACCAGACGAGTCGCGCGGCGTGGCCGTAGGCGTCGGAAAGTTTGGCGAGGGCGTTCGTGTGCAGGGGATAAAGTTGTTCGACACGAATGATCGCCGTGTCCGCAAGCTTTCGCTTGGTGCGGTACTCGAGCAAGTCGTAGTAGATTTTGCCGGAGCAGAGGATGATGCGGTCGGCTTTTTTGGGCGCCGTCGGATCATCGATGATTTCTTGGAAACTGCCGCTCGTGAAATCGCTGAGCCGGGAAACGGCGGCGGGATGGCGCAACAGCGATTTGGGCGACATCACGATGAGCGGCTTGCGGAAATCTCGTTTTATCTGGCGGCGCAAGGCATGGAAAATTTGCGCCGGCGTCGTGAGGTTCACGACCTGCATATTATTTTCCGCGCAGGACTGGAGGAAGCGTTCCAGCCGGGCCGAAGAATGCTCTGGACCCTGGCCTTCGTAGCCGTGCGGCAGGAGCAGTACGATGCCACTCGTGCGCTGCCATTTCGATTCGCCGCTCGAAATGAATTGGTCGATGACGACTTGGGCGCCGTTGGCGAAATCGCCGAACTGGGCCTCCCAAATGCAGAGCATCTGGGGATAATCGAGCGAGTAGCCGTAGTCGAAGCCGAGGACCGCGACTTCGGATAGCAGCGAATTATAAACGCAGAAACGCGCGTCAGCGCCTTCGATGTTTTTGAGCGGGGTATATTTTTCGCCCGTCTCTGTGTCCGACACGACCGCGTGGCGGTGAGTGAACGTCCCGCGCTCGCAGTCCTGACCGCTGAGGCGAACGGGCACGCCTTCAACCAAAAGGGTGCCGAACGCGAGGGCTTCGCCGAAACCCCAGTCGATCGCGCTGTCGTCCTTGTGCGCCGCGAGGCGGGCGTCGAGGAATCGTTTGATTTTGGGGTTCAGTTTGAAATTGGCGGGGACGGTTGTGAGCCCGCGCACGACGGTGTCGATGACCGCCGCAGACACGGCGGTGTTCACCGGAGTGTGGTGAAACGGCGGCTGGAACACCGCGGTGGAACCCTTGAAAGCGTCGGAGGCTTTGGCGCGCTTCGCGGTTTTGACGGCCTCGCGTTCTTTGGCCTTGGCGAGGTTTTCCTCGAGGGACGCGGAATATTCCGCGGTGATCGCTTCGCCTTCGGCGGCGGTGATGGTGCCGGCGCTGACGAGCTGTTCGGTGTAGATCGCAGAGACCAACGTGTGCGCGGCGATTTTCTTGTAGAGCGTGGGCTGCGTGAACGCGGGTTCATCGGTCTCGTTGTGGCCGTGCCGCCGGAAGCAGTACATGTCGATAAACACGTCGCGATGAAACTGCACACGGAAGTCGAGGGCGAGTTGGGCGACCATGCACACGGCTTCGGGATCGTCGCCGTTCACGTGAAATATCGGCGCCTCGATCATTTTCGCGACGTCGGTGCAGTAGCGCGTCGAGCGAGCGTCGCGGGGATCCGTCGTGAAACCGATCTGATTGTTGATCACGAAATGGAGCGTGCCGCCGGTGCGATAGCCGGGGAGCTGCGAAAAATTCAGGGTCTCGGCCACGACGCCCTGGCCGGCGACCGCGGCATCGCCGTGGATCAACAGCGGCAGCACTTTGGTGCGCGTCTCGGTGTCGCCGCGGATGCGTTGACGCGCGCGGGCCTTGCCTTCGACCACCGGATTTACGATCTCGAGGTGGGAAGGATTGGCGGCGAGGCGAACCTCGACCTTGGCACCGGACGTGGTCGTGAGGATCGACTCGTAGCCGAGGTGATATTTGACGTCGCCGTCGCCGGCGACGGTATCGGGCAGATAGTTTTCGGAGAATTGCTCGAAGAGCTGGTCGAACGATTTCCGCATGACGGAGCATAGGACGTTGAGCCGGCCGCGATGCGCCATGCCCATGACAATCTCCTCCACGGCGACGTCGGGGCAGTGGTCGATCACCGCGTCGAGCGCGGCGATGATGGTTTCGCCGCCTTCGAGCGAAAAACGTTTCTGGCCAACATACTTCGTGTGGAGAAATTTTTCAAAAAGCTCGGCTTTGTGGACGCGACGGAGAAAGCGGACTTTCTGGGCCTTCGTAAATTTTGGCTGCAGCCGGCTGGACTCGATGCGATCCTGCAGCCAGCGGCGGCAATCCGTGTCCTGAATATGCGCGTACTCGACGCCAACGTGGCCGCAATAGGTTTCTTGGAGCGTGGTGACGATATCGCGGAGCTTCATTTGTCCGCCGCCGAGGTAAGTGCCGGTGTCGAAGGACGTATCGAGGTCCGCGGTTGAGAGCTCGAATTGTTCGAGGGAAAGTTTAGCGACGGGCGCGGGCGGACCGCTGAGTGGATCGATGTGGGACTGGAGATGGCCGATCGCGCGATAGGCGTTGATCAGGTAGTGGACGTGAGCCTGTTTCAGGCTGTCGACGATCGCGACCGCAGCGCCCGGAGCGGTGCCATCGCCTAAGGCGGCGGCCATGGAGCCGTTGTTGTTGCCGAGCGCGAATCCTTGAAAGAAGGCGCGCCACGTCGGATCGACGGAGTCGGGATTATCGAGCCACGCCTGGTACATCTGCTCGATGACGGCAGAATTGGCGCGGGTAGGAACGGTCATGGAATTCATGGGAAACGATGAGCGAAGACGGTGAAGAGAATAAAATCGACGCGTCAGCGATGCCTAGCAGCCGGGCGAACGTAACGGGTCAAAGGAAGGGTTTCCCCTGACCACAACAGGGCTTCAGCGGGCTGACAAGTCCGGTGGCGGGCGGGACGGGGATTGCAATCGTGCTTAAGGTGGGTAGCAGACGCATTAGCTTAGCACCTAAACGCGAATTCACCTTTTAACGATGGAAACCCAGATCAAAGAAGGAGTCGTGGCGCTTTTGGCCGCGATCAAAGCCGGGGACGGCCCGGCTGTGGCCACGACGATGGCGCGTTTGGACGATCTAGCCGCCCAAGGGCGGGATACGCTCCACCCCCAGCTCGCTCATTTCCTCGAACGTCGAAGTTACGCGAAAGCGTTGATGTTCTTGGGCGGAGAGACCGATATTCCGGTGGGTGCCTGCGGTGGGCGGGCGGAAAAACCCCGGGGAAATTGACCATGGCGTCCGGCGAAAAAATCCAGACGGACGGTGGCAGTTCGCTGGCCAACAATCCTTTTGCGGCCCTCAGCGGTGCTGGTCTGCCTGCGTTTTCTAAATCTTCTGAGATCAAGCCCTTGCCGGGTAAATCGGTGATAGCGGTCGCGCCGAAGAATCGCGGGCGGGTCGACATCAAACGCGAGACCGGCAACCGCGGCGGGAAAACGGTCACAACCGCGAGCGGGTTTACCGGCATTGGCTTGCCGGAAAAAGAGCAGCTCATGAAAAAGATGAGGGCGGCGTGCGGCTGTGGCGGCACCGTCAAGGACGGCCAGATCGAAATTCAAGGAGACCAGCGTGAGACAATCGCGCGAATTTTGACGGAGGCCGGTTTCAGACCGGTGATGGCCGGCGGCTAAAGCCGCCGACGGCCCGGCCGGCGGAACTCGAAAACGGAAATAGGATCAACGCACCGGAACAAACCGTTCGCAGAACGGATAGGGAACGGAAACGGGTTGGCCGGTTGGCGTCAGCTGACCGCTGGTTTCGTCGACGCGGAAGACCGCGGCGTTATCGCTGCCGTGATTGGTGCATACGATCCATTTCCCCGTTGGATCGAATGCGAAATTACGCGGCGTCTTGCCGCCGCTGGAAACGTGCGCGACGAGGGAAAGGCGTCCGCTGTCGGCATCGATCGCAAACGCGACGAGGCTGTCGTGCCCGCGATTGGAGCCATAGATAAATTTGCCATTGGGGTGAACCTCGAGTTCCGCGGTCGCATTCGCTCCCTTGAAATCGGCGGGCAGGGTTGAGATCGTTTGAAATTCGGCAAGCCGTCCCGCGGCGGAATCCCAGTTGAAGGCGATGACCGTGCTGGCAATTTCGTTGATGAGATAGACCCAGCGACCGTTCGGATGAAATTTCACGTGACGCGCACCTGAGCCGGGCGCGACGCCGACGAAGGCCGGATCGTGGGGCTTCAACGTTCCGTCTTTTTCGTTGAAACGATAGACGTAGATCTTGTCTACGCCGAGATCGGCGACGAGCGCGAAGCGGTTGGTCGGATCGGTGATGATGGAATGGGCGTAGGCATGGCTTTGTCGCTGCGGGTTCAGACTGCTGCCGGTGTGCTGCACAAACGCGGTCCAGTCACCGATCGAGCCGTCGGGCTTTAGCGCGAAGGCCGCGATATTACCGCCCTCGTAATTGGCCACTAGCGCGTAACGACCGCTGCGATCGAGGCTGAGGTAGCTCGTGTCCGCGCCGTTGGCGAGGGTTCGGTTGAGATACGTTAGACGGCCTGTATGGGGATCTAGCGCGTAGGCAGACACGCCTCCGGTCCGGCCCGAGTTGCAGGTGTAGAGGTGCTGTCCATCGGGATGGATTTGGAAAAACGCCGGGGCAACTGCGTCCAGGAGAAATTCCGGTTTCGTGAGAACTCCGGTGTCCGTGTCGAAATGGGCGAGGGAGAAGCCGATACCGGGTCCGGCGCGATGGGAGCCGAAGTAAACAAACATGTCCGCGGCGATAGCGTGGATGGGGCCAAGGCAAAGGACGGCAAACACTCCGGCAAAGCAGCGGGATTTCATGGCGATTAAATGAAGGGGTTCAAACTTGGCCGTTGGAAAAAACGAACGGACGTACGGTAGGGCGGAGGCGAAGGACGAAGCCAGCGACATTTTTTGCCGGACGGAAGATCGTGAATCAGCATGACCCGCCTCGTCGCCTTTCGAGAGGCTCATGGTCCTGAGCGTGTCGAACGCGCTGCGCCCCGTCCCTCGCCAGAGGGACGGCAATTAGGTTGCACCCCAATTTCCTCTTGAGAGGGTTGCCGGAAAGGCGGGGTGTGCTCGGGGGGCGCGCCCCCTGAGAATCAGATCAAGCACGAGCCGAATTGGCGCGAAGCGCCAACTCGGCTGATCGGTACCACCCCGCTTAAATAGCGCCTTGCAACCGGCCGTTCGAATCGCCGATGCGCTCGGTGCCCCGGACTCCTAGGCGGTCGTTCAAGCTGAGGAAGAGATTGGACATCGGCTGCGACTCCAATTTTGCGAAACGGCCGGGAGTGAGGGTGCCGCCGCCCGCGCCAGCCACGATCACCGGCAGGTTGTCATGCGTGTGGCGGTTGCCGTCCGCATTGCCCGAACCATAGACAATCATCGAATTATGCAGCAGTGACTTTCCGTCCACGTCCTTGGTCTGGTCTAATTTTTCCAGAAAGCGGGCGAAGTGCTTCATGTAGTGGAGATCGATGTCTCCGATCTTCGCCACGAGTTCCGGGTTGTTCCGGTGGTGGGAGCAATAGTGGTGGCCTTCGGGAATTCCGATTTCGGCGAACGAACGATTGCTGCCGTCATTGGCGAGGAGCAGCGTGGCGATGCGGGTGGAATCGGTCTGGAACGCCATCGTCAGGAGATCGAACATGATATCCATGTGTTCGCCGAAGTTCTCCGGAATGCCATTGGGCGCCTCGGAGCCTGGGACAGGGAGTTTGCCGAAACTCTCAGCGCGTTGGATGCGTTGTTCGATCGTGCGCACGCCCGTGAGGTATTCGTCGAGCTTGTCGCGATCCTTTGCGCCCATCTTGTTTTGGAGCGAGCGGGTATCGTCCATTACCAGATCCAGAAGCGACTTCTGGGTTTGCTGGCGCTGTTCGAAATTTTTCTGGCGTTCGCCCGCCGAGCCGGCGCCGAAGAGACGTTCAAAAACCAAGCGCGGATTGGGCTCGGGGGTCATCGGCGTTGTGGCCGAGCGCCAGGCGAGGTTATACTGATAAGCGCAGGAATAACCGCTATCGCACGTGCCGGACTTCCGGACATTATCGCATGAGAGTTCGAGCGACGAGAATCGTGTGAGGTGGCCGATCTGCTGGGCGGCGACTTGGTCGACGGAGGCGCCGACATGGATGTCCACGCTGTCGGTTTTGCGGGCGCGGGCCCCGGTGAGGAAAGTGGCATTGGCGCGCGCGTGATCGCCGGCGCCGTCGTTGCCGGGAGCCGCGTTTTTATGATCGAGGCCGCCGACCACTTGAATCGAGCCCTTCACCGCCGCGAGCGGTTGCATCGTGCGAGCGAGTTCAAAAGAGGTGCCTTCGCCGGTGGGCCACCAATATTGCTGGTGGACGCCGTTCGGCACGTACACGTAAGCGGTGCGCAGCGGCGCGCCGGTGCTCGTTACCGCGAGCGGTGCGCCTGCGGCGTCCGTGGCCTTGGTTGCGGCCCGGAGAACCGGCGCCATGGAGGATTCGAAGACCGGGAGGGCCATGCATACGCCAACACCGCGCAAGAATTGACGGCGGTTGAGGGCGAGCTGACGTTGATCTTCTGGTTGGGTGGGCAAATGTTTTTTCATGGGGCGGCTAAGGTCAGGATGGGATTAAATAGGTCAGTGAAATGAGGCCTGCGCAACTGCGGAAGCGGACGGGGAGGAAGTCGAAACGGTCGCAGCCGGGACCTTCAGATTCCGCTGTTTTTGAAACGGTGTGGATTCGATGATGCCATTCAAAAGAGCGGAAAACCGTCCCTCGTTTTGCTCCAGCCTTATCACGATCTGATCGACCGCGTACACATCGTGGTAGTCGAGGCTGCGGCCGAGCGCGTAAGTGAGCATTTTTTCCGTGAGACAGCGGTAATAGTCGAGGCGGCGCTCGTGGGTCAGAACGCGTTTCAATTCCTGAATGTTGGCGAACGGCTCGCCCGTCGCGAGTTTGCCGGAGGCGTCGATGGGCTGTTTCATGTCCACATCCCGCCAGTTGCCCATCGCGTTGAAATTCTCCAACGCAAATCCAAGGGGGTCCATGCGCGCGTGACAGGAGGCGCAGAGCGGCTTCTCCCGGTGAGCGGCCAGCGCCTCGCGTTGGGTCAGGATTCGGCCGTCAGCACTCTTCGCCGCTTCGTCTAATGGCGGAATATCGGGCGGCGGCGGCGGCGGGGGAGTTCCGAGGAAATTCTCGAGTACGAACAGGCCGCGTTTCACGGGTGAAGTACGCGTGGGATTGGAGGTCACCGCCAAGACCGTGCCTTGCGTCAACATGCCGCCACGCGGGCTGTCGGCGGGAAGTGTCACGCGGTGGACGTCATCGCCGGTCACATCTTTGACGCCGTAGTGGGTGGCGAGCTTGGCGTTAAGAAACGCGTAATCGCTTTCGATGAACTCGAGCACGCTGCGATCCTCGCGCAGCACGTAATCGAAATACATTTCGGTTTCGCTGCGCATATTTTTGCGCAAGGCGGCGTTGAGATCGACCGGGCTCGCAACGTTGGCGCGAATGTCACCCAAACCGAGCACGGCGCGCGCGTTGATCTCCACCGTCTCGATGTCGCGGGCTTGGAGCCACTGGCCGGGGAAATTCTTCACGAAAGCCTGCGACTTTGAATCCTTGAGCATCCGGGCAATTTGCGCGGGGAGCTGCTGGCGTAATTCACCCTTCTTCGCGAGGCCGAAGAGTTCTTCATCGGGCATCGTCGACCAAAGGAAATAGGATAGGCGACTGGCCAAGGCGTACTCGTCGATGGCGGCGAATTTTTCACTGGCCTCCGCGGGTGCGGCATCTTCCACGCGGAAAAGGAAACGCGGCGAAGCCAGTACGCCCATCATGGCGTGGGCCACGCCGTCTTCGAATTTCTTGCCCGGTTGGGAATATATGTTTCGGGCGATGCCGGCCAACTGATTGACTTTCGCATCCTCGACCGGCCGGCGGAACGCGCGTTCGGCGAAGTCACGAATTACTTTGCGCGCAAACGCGTCACGGGCTTCGGGTTCGGTGGGAACATCCTCGGCGAAGAAACGACGATAGTTCTCGGGTGGCACCCAGAATTTTTTGTCCAAGGGCCCAAGCACTTCCACCGCGGTGAGCGAGAAATCGACCGAGCGCGCAACGGGAGGCCGGGCGCGTTGTTCACGAGCGGCGGCCGGCGGAGTTGCGGCGGGAGTGCCTGGGGTGGCCCCGGCGTTGGCGATGACCGCACCAGGAAGAACCGGGGGTAGAGGCGCGGGTACGACCGCGACTTCGGCGGGAGGGATGACAGGCTCGGGCTTTACCGCGTCGCCGCCGACGGGCTCCAGCGGCTGAATTTCCACCGTGATCCGATGGTCGCCCTCGGACCAGGTATTCTCCGACGAGATGCGGACGGGTTTTGAGCCCCACACGATTTCCTGCCGCGATTTTTCCTGATCGTCGACTGCGACAATTAACGTCGCGCGGCCGGCGTCGAAATCGAACGTGCTCTTCACATCAGCCTTCAACTCGAACGAGTAAGCGCCCGCCTCCTTGAGCGTGAACGTGCGGGTGAGCTTGCCGGCTTTGCGGACGTTTAGATCGACATTGCGACCGCCGCGACCGCCGCCCCGGGCTGGAGTAGCAGGTTTGTCGGCCGAATCGGCCGCGACGACCGCCGGTTCTTCTTTTTTGAAATCACGGCCGGTAAATGTGCGCTTGATCGGAACGCGACCGACGCGGGGGACTGCCTTGTCCACGATTTCCTCGGCCGCCTGGAGATATTTCTCCATCAGCAAGGGCGACACCGTCAGCACTTCGCCGATGTTGTCGAAGCCGTGACCGGTATCGTCGGGCGGAAATTCGACCTCGCTGTTGAATTCGGTCCCCATCAGATCGCGGATCGTGTTGCGGTACTCGACGCGATTGAGGCGGCGGACGGTCACGCGGCCCGGATCGGGCTTTTCCGGATCGATGTCAAAGGGCGCGAACTTGATCCAATTCTCGAGCTCCTTCACTTCTGCGGCAGTCGGACGTGCGACGTCCTCGGTCGGCGGCGGCATCATGCCGGCGCGGACGTTCTTCAGCGCGGCGAGCCAAAGTTTCGTTTTGCCCATCATTTCAGCGTTCGAGGAAAATTCGTCGAAGCTCACCTGACCTTTTTTCGCGCCGTCCCCATGGCAATCGAAGCAGTATTTTACGAGGATGGGCTGGACGGTGTCATGAAATGTTTTGACCTTCGTCTCCTCCGACATCGGGACGGCTCGGGCGGTGGCAGCGGCGCAACAAACAAGGGCGAAGCGACGGAGAAAATTGTACGGGGGCGTCATGATTTTTACGATGGGCGAGCGCAAGACGGTCTTTGAAAAGAAAGGTGACGTAAGCAAATGGGGTGGGGTGGGGCGGCTCGGTTCGAGCTGGTCGCACGGAGCAGTAAATGGGTTGAAGTCATGGTCAAATTTTAATTCCCAAGCCAGCCTTCATTCGACCACGAAAGCTTTTAGGCCGACGACGACCCTGGGACGTTTTTAAACGATGGGTCTTTCGCGTTCTGGCAACTACCAGCCGCAAGTTTTCGGTAAATTGAGGCGGGGTGCTGCCGGCTTCCGGGCCTTCGCATGGCGAAACTCCGGTGAGATCCCGGAGCTTTCGTGGCGGGGCGGCGAATCCACACTTGCCCCTCGATCAAAGGTTGCGTTGTGCTGGTTCCTTTCCCAGCCGCTTCATGCCACAGATCATCGCCGTCCTCGACTTCGGTTCTCAGTATACGCAGGTCATCGCGCGTCGCATCCGGGAGTGCCAAGTCTACTCGAAAATCTACCCGTTTGCCACGACCGCCGCGCAACTCAAGGCCGACGGGGTGATCGGCATTATACTTTCTGGCGGGCCGAGCAGCGTGTTCGCGAAAACGGCGCCGATTCCGGACCGCGCGATCTTCGAGCTCGGGGTTCCGGTTTTGGGGGTTTGCTATGGCATCCAATTGATGGGGCATTTGCTCGGCGGGACCGTCTCCCAGAGCGCGCATCGCGAGTACGGAAACGGGACGCTCACGATTCAAAAGGCCGGCCGCCTTTTTGCGAAGCTACCGAAAAAGCTCCGCGTCTGGAATTCGCACGGCGACCGGTTGATCGCGTTGCCGCCTGGGTTCGCGGCGATCGGCACCACGGAGAACTCTGAGTTCGCCGCGATCGAGGACCGGAAGCGAAATTTCTACGGCATCCAGTTTCACCCGGAGGTTTTTCACACCGAGCGCGGGATCGAGGTTTATAAGAATTTCCTGTTCGGGATCTGCCGCGCGCGCGCCGACTGGACGATGAAGGATTTCATCGCGCAAGCCATCGCGGACATCCGGGCGCGGGTCGGCAAATCGCGCGTGCTGCTCGGTCTTTCTGGTGGCGTGGATTCCTCCGTCGCGGCGGCCCTGATCCATCGCGCGATTGGGAAGCAACTCACGTGTGTCTTCGTCGACAACGGCCTGCTGCGGCGCGGTGAACGCGAATACGTCGAGTCGCTGTACCAGCGTAACTTCAAGATCGATCTCCGCGTCGTGGACGCCTCGGCGCTGTTTCTGCGGCGTTTGAAGGGCATCTCGGATCCGGAGCATAAGCGCAAAATCATCGGCAATACTTTCGTTAACGTGTTTGAGCGGTCGCTCAAATCCATTGGCCACGCGGACTTTCTCGCCCAGGGCACACTTTATCCCGATGTGATCGAAAGTGTGGCCATCGCCGGAAATCCGGCCGCGTTGATCAAGTCCCACCATAATGTCGGCGGACTGCCGGCCCGCATGAAGCTCAAGCTGCTCGAGCCGCTGCGCGAACTGTTCAAAGACGAGGTGCGCGCCGTCGGCAGTTCGCTCGGTCTGCCGCGCGAAGTGGTCTGGCGCCAGCCGTTCCCCGGCCCGGGCCTGGGCGTGCGCGTCGCGGGTGACATCACGGCGGCTCGGCTCGAGGTGCTGCGCGCGGCCGATGCCATCCTGCAGGAGGAAATGATGGACTCTGGCTGGTACTGGAAAGTCTGGCAGTCATTCGCCGTTTACCTGCCCGTGAAATCCGTGGGCGTGGTGGGCGATGAGCGTAACTACGCCGACGTCATCGCGCTCCGCATCGTCGAGAGCAAGGATGCGATGACGGCCGACTGGACCCGTCTGCCTTACGATCTGCTCCAGAAAATTTCGTCGCGGATCACCAACGAAGTCCGGGGCGTTTCCCGCGTCGTGCTCGACATCAGCTCCAAGCCTCCCGCAACGATCGAATGGGAGTAGTCTCCGCCTTTTCCTCCGGGGTATTCCTCCTTCAACGTTCGCCATGCATTCGCTCCGTTTCTCCGACAAAAATTTCCAGGCTGAACTGGCGGCATTTTGTCGCAACTCGATCGTTCCGCCTGAAATCGCCGAGGCCGTCCGCTCGATTCTCGCGGATGTGCGCTCCCGCGGTGATGAAGCCGTGGCGCACTACGCGGCGAAATTTGATGGCGCCAAGCTAAGGGCCGGGGAGTTTCGCGTGAAGCCGGCCGACCTTGCGGCCGCCGCAAAACGACTTCCAGCGGGTGAACGCCGCGCGCTGGTCGCCGCGCACGCGAGTATCGTCGCGTTCAACCGCCGCGCCTTGCCGAAAAACTGGATGGCAAAAAACCCGCAGGGCGCCCTCGTGGGCGAGAAATTCGACCCGATCCGCCGGGTCGGCCTTTACGTTCCCGGTGGCCAGGTGCCGTTGGTCTCGACGGTGTTGATGACCGTCACGCTGGCCCGGATCGCCGGCTGCCCCGAGATCGCGGTGTTCACCCCTTCCAATTCCTCCGGTAAAATTGCCGACGGACTGCTCGCCGCCCTTCATCTCGTCGGGATCGACGAAGTGTATCGTATCGGCGGCGTCCAGGCGATCGGCGCCATGGCCTTTGGCACGACGACGATTCCCGCGGTCGATAAAGTTTACGGCCCGGGCAACGCGTACGTCTGCGAGGCGAAGCGCCAGGTGTTTGGTACCGTAGGCGTCGACTCCTTGCCGGGTCCCAGCGAGGTGATGATCATTGCCGACGACACCGCGCGCGCCGATTTCGCCGCGGCCGATCTGCTGGCGCAGGCCGAGCACGGCTCCGGGCGGGAAAAAATCTATTTGGTCGGCACTTCCGCGCGGGTGATCGCGGCCATCGTCGCTGAAATCGACGTCCAGCTGCCGGCGCTGACGCGTTCCGAAAAAACGGCGCAGGTACTTGCCGCGGGTTTCCTGACGATCGAGGTCGCGTCCGCCGACCAAGCCGCCGAGATCGCGAACTACGTCGCCCCCGAGCACCTCGAGCTTTTGGTGAAGGATTCGACCGCGAAAAAACTCACGCGTGCGATCACCACCGCAGGCGCGATCATGCTGGGCAACCACACGCCCACGGCCTTGGGCGATTTTACCGCGGGTCCGAGCCATGTGCTGCCCACCGGTCGCGCCGGACGGTTTTTCAGCGGTTTGCGCGTCGCTGATTTCCAACGGCGCACGAGCCTCATTCGTTACGACCGCGCCAGCGTGAAACGCGGCGCACCGGTCGTGGCCGCGTTTGCGGCCATGGAACGCCTCGATGCGCACGGCCGCTCGGTGAAAATTCGGACACTCTAGTCAGCCGCGAAGACGATCGGGGGGCGTAGAGCCCTTCCGGTTTTCTGTGACCCCAGCGCCTTTTGCCGCGATTTTAAAATGTCGGAATTAACCTCTCTCGCTCTCCCGCACGTGGCCAAGCTCCGCGCCTACACGCCGGGCCTGCAGCCCGGCGAATCCGGCTGGGTGAAACTCAACACCAACGAGTGCCCTTATCCGCCCAGCCCGCGCGTGGTCGAGGCGTTGCGCCGTGAAATCGGGGACGATGGGGCTTCGCTCCGCCTTTATCCGAATCCCAAGAGCGCGGCGTTGCGTGCCGCGATCGCCCAACACCACGGCCAAGGTTTGCGCGAGGAAAACGTGATCGTGGGCAACGGCTCCGACGATATTCTCAATCTGCTGGTCCGCGCGTTTTGCGCGCCCGAAGCCAGCGCGGGTTTCACGTTTCCCAGTTACTCGCTCTATCCCGTGCTGGTCGAAATTCAGCACGGCCGGACGAGCATCATCGAGTTCGACCGCACGATGCGTCTGCCGCTGGATCGCATTGCGGCGTCGGGCGCGCGCGCGTTTTTTCTTACGTCGCCGAACGCGCCCACGGGCGTGGCTTTCACGAACGCGGAACTCGAACAGGTCCTGACGACGTTTCCGGGTTTGCTCGTCATCGACGAAGCCTACGCGCCCTTCGCCCGGGAGAGCGCCGTGGCGCTGCTCGCGC
>CAIXKG010000172.1 GCA_903919985.1 uncultured Opitutia bacterium
CCGCACGCTCAACATGACGAACCGCTTCGCCGGCGCCGTCGTGCCGGCGGCGGAAGGGGCGGAGGACGCCGAGCAGGAATTGCATGCGCTGTGGGCGACGACCCGCGCCGAAGTCATTCCGTTGTGCGAAGGCTTCCAGTTTCACACGGCGCTCGAGAAAACGTTTTTCTTCATCACGGCGACCAACGCCTACATCGAGAAACGGGCGCCATGGAAACTCGGGAAATCGGAGACGGCGTCTGATCTCGCGCTCCTGCGCACTTCGCTCGCGACGATGGCGGAGGCGCTGCGGCTCGGCGTCGCGCTGCTGCAGCACGTGATGCCTTCGACCACGGAAAAAATTAACGCCGTGCTGGGCTACACGCCGGGCGCGATCTGGCGCGAGGAGCTTACCTGGGGCTCGCGCCTCGCCGGGATGAAGGTCGCGGAGGCGCTGGTGCTTTTCCCTCGACCCGAGAAACCGAAAGCGTGAGCGCCGCCGCTCTTTAACGGCGCGCCTCAACCAAATGAGTAAACCAATCGGGGCGAACGAGCGTCCGGATTTCGTTCCTCGAGACCGAGGGCGCAAAGCGCCGACACGGAGTCGACCGAGGATTACCCGATTTATGCTGTGCCCTGCGTGTCGTTGCGCTGCGCCCTCGGCGGCAAGCAGCGCGTTTTAACGCCGGCACTTATTTTCGTGAAGATCTTGTCCCTCGATCCGTCGGCCAATCCCACGCCCCTGGCGTTGCAGGCGTTTCTGGCGCAATGTCAGGCGGCGGCGTCGCGTGATGGCCAGCCGCGAATCGCGAGCATTTCGCTCGCGGTGGATGCGCTCGATCCACTCGCGGTGCTCGAATCGATCTTCGAGCCCAGCGAGCCGCATTTTTATGCGGAGCGCGCCGATATCGACAGCGTAATGGCCGGAGCTGAAACCGCGGCGTCGTTCGAGACGAGCGGTCCTGACCGATTTCGCGACGTCCAACGCTGGATCGATGATCAACTGCAGCGCACGATTGCGGTCGGGGCGGTCGATGCCCCTTTCGGGGGCCCACATTTTTTCACGAGCTTTGCCTTTGCGGACGAAGTAGAACCCGGCGAACCCTTCGCGGCCGCGCGCGTTTTCGTCCCGCGTTGGCAGGTGGCGCGCGCGGGAAACAAGACGACTGCGGTGGCCAATCTCACGGTGACGCCCAACGCGGATGTCGCGGCCCTGACCGAGCGCGTCTGGCGGGCTCACGCTAAATTTAACAATTTCAATTACGGCGAAAATTCTGCGGAGGGACCGGCGGCGGGCGGCGTGCCGTCGCCTCGCTTTGGGTTCGAGCGAACTGAAACCCCTGCGCTGGCCTGGACCGCCAGCGAGGCGGGCGACTATCGCGCGGTTGTGACGCGCGCGCTGGCCCTGATCGCGGCGGGTGAATTCCATAAGATCGTGCTGGCCCGGGCGCGCGATTTGAGCGCAAGCCAACCGCTGCATCCGCTGCGAGTTTTGAACGGCCTGCGCCAGCGTTTTCCTGACTGCTATGCCTTCTCTCTCGCGAACGGACGCGGACAAAGTTTCATCGGCGCCAGTCCGGAGCGCCTCGTGCGCGTGAGCAAAGGCGTACTCGAAACCGAGGCGCTCGCGGGCTCCATCCGACGCGGGCTCGGAGCGAGCGAGGACGCCGCGCTCGCGGTCGCGCTGTTGCATGCGGAAAAGGATCTGCGCGAACACCGCCTCGTCGTCGACGCCATCGCGAGCCGCTTGAAGCAGCTCGGTCTCACGCCGGAGTTTTCCGCCACGCCCGGTTTGCGCCGGCTGGCGAACGTCCAGCACTTGCGCACCCCGATCCGGGCCGCACTGCCGGAGAACGTGCGGCTCCTTGACGCGCTGGCTGCGTTGCATCCGACGCCGGCGGTGGGCGGATCGCCGCAGGGTGCGGCCCTTGCGCGTATTCGCGAACTCGAAGGATTTCCGCGTGGCCTGTACGCCGGTGCGCACGGCTGGATCAACGCGCGCGGCGGCGGGGAATTTTTTGTCGGCCTTCGTTCCGCGTTGATTTCAGGCGCGAGCGCGCGGGTTTACGCCGGAGCGGGCATCGTCGCGGGTTCGACGCCCGAGAAGGAATTCGCTGAGACCGAGCTGAAATTTAAAGCGATGCTAGACGCTTTGCTGACCTGACCGGGCATCAAAACCTCCAAGGTCCGATCTCCGGGCGCGTTTGGTTCGCGGTCGCGGCATGGCCAACGTTCGGGCCTGGACCCGTCCCACCTAGTTCGAGGGCCTAACTTTTTCGTGAGGCATGGAACACTTCCGACGCGCTTTACTCTGAATTGAAGCCCACTAACGTTCGGGCTTCTTTCGTAAAAATGACCTCTCCTGATTTGGATTTTAGAAACCTCAATTCCCTCTGGGGCAGTGTGCTCGTGAAAACGCTGGTATTGGCCGGCGTGCGGCAGGCGGTAATTTCTCCCGGATCGCGGTCGACGCCGCTCACGATGGCCTTTGCGGCCCACCCCGGAATCGAGGCGATTCCGGTGCTCGACGAACGTTCTGCGGCGTATTTCGCGCTCGGTCTCGCCAAACAAAATGGCGAACCAGTCGCGCTCGTGTGCACGAGCGGGACCGCGGGCGCCAACTATCTGCCCGCGTTAATTGAAGCGCGTGAATCCGGGTTCCCGCTCATTGTACTCACCGCGGACCGGCCGCCCGAGATGCGCGCGTGCGCCTCGGGCCAGACGATCGATCAGCTTAAGCTGTTTGGAGATACGGTGAATTTTTTCCACGAGCTGGCGCTCCCCGAGCTGAGCGAATCGCGCCTGCGGTACCTGCGCCAAACCATGATGCACGCGGTCGAGCGGTCGTTGCAGCCGACTGCAGGTCCCGTGCATCTCAATGTGCCTTTGCGCGATCCACTCGCGCCGTTGGACGATGGTGGCACGACGGTGCACTATGCGACGGCGATCGACTGGGACCTGTTTTTTCAACAGGTCGCGCCCCCATTCAGCACGTCGTCCGTGTGCTCGATCCCGCCGCTATCGACCGACATCCATGGTCTGATCGTTGCCGGACCGGTGCAGCCAGGCGATATCGCGGCGCACGCGGAAATTGTGGGCGAGATCGCGCGCAAACTCGGCTGGCCCGTGTTGGCGGACGGACTTTCGCCCATCCGCAATTTTGCTTCGGTGGTGCCGCATCTCGTCACCACGTATGATCTGATTCTCCGCGACGCCAACGCGGCCGAAAGGCTTCAACCCGACGTCGTGCTGTGTCTGGGGAATTGGCCGACGAGCAAAATTCTGCGCGGCTGGCTCGAGACGAGCGCGGCCCCGATTTGGCTCGTGACCCGGCGCAGTGACAACCGCGACGCGTTGCACGGTCGCACGCGTCACTTGCCGACTTCGCTCTCGGCCTTCGCGGCAGAGCTGCCGGTGTCGACCGACCCGAATGGTTATCAGCGTCTCTGGGCAAGCTTTGAGCGGAAGACGCGCGAGTCGCTGAACGCGCGGCTGGCCGAGACGACCGAGCTTTTCGAAGGACGGACCGCGGCGATCCTCGCGGCGCATTTGCCGGCGGACACGACGCTCTGTGTCGCGAATTCGATGCCGGTGCGTGACGTGGAATATTTCTGGCCGGCCACCGACGCCCGCATCCGTCCGCTGGCGAATCGCGGCGCAAACGGGATTGATGGCACGCTGTCGACGGCGCTCGGTTGTGCGCATGGCGGTGCGCCGACGGTGCTGCTCACGGGCGACCTCGCTTTGCTGCACGACACCAACGGCTGGCTGCTGCTGCAGAAATTCAGGGGCAGCCTGACGGTTGTGCTCATCAACAACCGAGGCGGTGGAATTTTTGAGCACCTCCCGGTCGCGCAATTTGAGCCCGCGTTCGAGGAATTTTTTGCGACCCCGCAAAGCGTGGACTTCGCCAAACTATGCTCGGCGTACGGCGTACCTCACACGGTGGTGGGCAGTTGGACGGAACTGGGCGAGTTGGTCGCCACGCTGCCGACGTCGGGAATTCGTGTGCTGGAAATCAAGACGGATCGAAAGCGTGACGCAGCGATTCGGAAACGTTGGTTTGCAGAGTTGTCGGAGGGTCTCGGGTAGTAGGTGGGATTCTCCGCGATGTTGAGCGCGGCGAGATCCTCGCCGGTAAAAGCGTTCGTAGGCTGAGGGGACCGGTTTAAATTACTCTTTCCAAACCGCGACGCCTGCGATGGGAACGTCGCGGGCTCCGATTAAGATTTTCGCCGTGGCAGGCACGGGGGCTGCGACCGTTTTCTCCGTGAAGTTCGTGGCGATCCAAAGGCCGTCGCGAAAATCGACGCAGAAGCCTGCGGGTAAGTTTTCCACGGGGACGCCCGCGCGTGTGAGTACGTCGCGCACCAGCTGGGCCTCGAGGGTGCCGCCCTCTGAATCCACGCCGATGTAAGTCACAGTGCCTCGGCCGAGCTGGTGCGTTACCGCCGCGACCCCGCCGGCGTAATACTGATCGCTGTACGTCGCGAGCACGCGTGTGCCCGCAGCCGGCTCGAGGATTTCACCCCAGGTGGACCAGGCGTGCGTTTGTCCGCCCGCGTTGATATGCCCCTGATTCGGGGCGGGCAACGTGTCGTAGAATTTAATCTTTGCGCCGATGAGATCGAGGATCGGCGCGGCCCACGCCGCCTCCCATAGAAAACCACGGCGGTCTTTTTGCCCCGTGCGAGCGGAGAGGATCAGGTGGCCGCCGCCTTCAACGTAGCTGCGCCAGCGGGTGACGAGCTTGGCGTCGAGCAGTTGATAAGCGGGCGCGATGAGAAACGGGTAAGCGGAAAAATCTTTGTCCTCGGTGATCACATCGACGGGCGCACCTGCGCGTTTCAGCGCGGTGTGATATTTAAGCAGATGGTCGTAGCTGTCCCAGGCTTTGTTCTGCTTGTGGTTGTCGAGATCCCAGCGGGCCTCGTAGCTGTAGAGAATCGCGGAGCGTCGGGCGGCGTAGGCTGCTGGCAGCGGAGCGCCGGGCTGGGCGGCGAGACGCAACTGGGTGATCTCTTGCGCGACCTGGGCGTATTGTTCTCCGCCGTTCGTGGGGGTCACGCCATCGGGCCCGACCAAGCCGTAGTGATACAGCTCGGCGCCGTAAAGCGGCTGACGGTAGCGATAGGTGCAGACAAATTTCGCGCCGGTGGCGAAGCTCCGCATGAGCCAGAGCCGGACGGCGCCGGGATAGGGCTGCGGGTTGACCTCGCCCCAATTCACCTGGCCCGGCTGAAGTTCCATGATCCCGTGGGCGCCGTTGATGCTGCGCATGAAATCGGCGGCGAACGTGAGCACGGCGGAACTACCGAGACGGAAACCCATCGGACCTTCGTTCGCGTTCCCGTGGACGGGATACAGCGTCCATGAAACGACGTCGAAGTCGCCGCCGTTGAGGACGGGGTTCACCGCGGAAAAATTATGAATGTGGTTCGTGGTGATCCATTGGTCGTGCCCGCAGTAGCGGCGCAGGATGTCGGTTTGAAACTTGAGGTAGTCGGCCGTCTCCTCCGCGAACCAGCGCTGCGAATCGAGCATTTGGTGCGGATTGAACTGCGCGACGTACTCCTGCGGATTCGGGAGGCGAACTTGGTCGAAGCGTTGGTAGAGTTGAGACCAGAATTGATTGCCCCAATCGCGATTCAACGCGGCGATGTCGCCGTAGCGCTTCTGGAGCCAAGCCTGGAATTTTTTCTGCGACGCCGGGCTAAAATCCGGCTCCTTGCCGTAGTGCGTGAGCTCGTTGTCGAGCTGCCAGCCCCAGACGCGTTTATCCTTTCCGTAACGGCGGCCGAGCTCGTTAACGATCTTCGCGACGTATTCGCGGTAAACGGGCGAACTCCAGGAAGCATGCTGCCGCGTGCCGTGGACCTGCGTGCGGCCCGCGGCGTCGATCATCAGCACCTCCGGATGTTTCTCGGTCAGCCAGATCGGCGGGGTGGGCGTGGGCGTGCAAAGGACGACCTTCAGGCCCTGCGCCGCGGCCAGTTCGATATTTTTGTCGAGCCACGCAAAGTCGAATTTCCCCTCGGTGGGCTCCAGATAGGCCCACGCAAATTCGCCCATGTGGACGAACTCCATGCCCATTTTTTTCATGTTGGCCATGTCGCGGGGCCACTGGTCGGCCGGCCAGGCCTCGGGGTAGTAGTAGGCGCCGATCTGCATAAGGTCGGCGGGAGGAAAACTGGCCTGACGCGAGGCGGATTGAGCGGGCATGTCGGGGATCATTGAACTGAGCGCAAAGCAACCGAGAGCGCGAAGCAGAATATGTTTCATGGGGTGAGCGGCCAGCGTGGCCTCCGGTGCAAGGCAGGTAAACAAAAACGACACGTGTCGTGCGCTCCGCGTCACACGCCAGCCGTGATCGCATCGCCTACGCGGCGCACTCTCACCGTGAGCTGGAATGGTTTAACCAAATCGTAGCTGCTAACGACGTAGCGGCAGGCGTCCTTGCCTGCCGAAATACGGACGCCAAACGCTGCAAGCAGTGACGCCTGCCGTTACCCAAAACGGGCATGAAAAACTTGAACCGCTCTAAATATATTTGCTGATGTCTCGGTCGGCGGGCTTGAGGCGCGACTCAGGCATGATTTCGGGCTGAAGTTTCTCCGCCGAAAGTTGTTTTTGCTTGGAGCGGAAATCCTGCACCATCGCATCGAGCGCGCGGCCCATCCGCGCGACTTCGCCTTCGCCCGGTGGCTGCGGCATCAGCGTCAGAATATCTCCCGCCCGGATTCGATCGGCGGCGGTGGCCACGGCCCGTAGACGTCGGGTTAACCGCGCTACCGTCCATCGCGTGGCCAACCCGAAAGCCAGCGCGAGCGCCAGGCCCCATTGCAGCAAGGTATTCCTCAAATCGGTAGCGGCATCGAAAATATCTGTCATCGGCTGGCGTGCGGCCACGAGCGCGTTGATGCCGCGCAGCCCACGGAAACCGCGCGTCGTGGCGAGTCCCGTCATGAAATCGCCTTCGCCCGGAATGATTTCTCGCATCGCCGCGCGCAACGGTCGCCGGTTGCCGATCGGTGGCGGTCCGGGGGGGGCGCTGGCGTTGGCCGGACTTGAATCGAGGATGGGTTCGCCTCTCAGGTTGTAGAGTGTGATGCTGACACGGTCGCGGCGTGCGGCTTCCGTGAGAACGCTCGCCATGTTGCCCCGGGCGGCCGCCCAGTTCCACTCTGCCGCGAGGACGCCGAGAAACCGCCCCTCCGCGCTCGTGACGGGCGCAGAAATCGTGACAAAGCGCGGCGTTTCACCCGCGAGGGGATAGTCGCGCGCGAGCTCGGGCACTTCGCGGGGCTCGCCAAAAAAAGCCTGGGTTCTGGCGCCGTTGAACCACGCTTGAGTTGAAACGCTTTCGGTTTCCCTGCGCCCCCCCGTGGCGGAGACTACTTTCGCATCGGCGGAGACGAAGCCGACCCACACGAGATCGGGCGACGAATCGAGCAGGGCCTCCAAGAGCCGCCGGCGGTCCGCGGCGGGCGTTGTAGGGTCGCGCAGCGGCGTGAGTGTTCCGGCAAAAATCAGCCCGCGAGCCTGCTCAAAAATTATGCGGTCGAGTTTGTCGCCGAGATGAAATGCCAGCGCCTCGAGTTCGGCCCCTCGCCGCTGCGTGAGCTTTTGCTGCAGTCGCGCGCCTGCGACCCAGCTGGCGGCCGAGACGAAGAATGTCCCGGCGACGACGACGATCAGCGCGGCCCGGGTTGCGAGGTTCTGGCGTGGATCGAAAGCCGAGGTCCACGAAAACTCGGACGCGGGAGCGGAAGGGCGGTCGGCTGGATCCATCGCGCGTAAGGACGCTTCCGCCGGGGAAAAAGATGCGAACCAACGCGCGCACCGCCCTCCGCCGTGCGTTACGCCAAGGTTTCGTTCACCACGGGATTCGTTAGCGCGCCGATCTTCTCGATGTCGATCGTCACGATGTCGCCGGGCTTCAACCAGACGGGCGGATTGCGCGCGAAGCCCACGCCGTGGGGCGTGCCGGTGAGAATAACGGTGCCGGGGAGGAGGGTCTTGCTGCTGCTCAGGAACTCGATGATGGCCGGGACGTCGAAGATCATGTCGTCGGTATTCCAGTCCTGCATCGTCTCGCCATTGAGAATCGTGCGAATGCGCAGCGCATTTGGGTTGGGAATTTCGTCCCGGGTGACGAGCACGGGACCAAGCGGGCAGAACGTATCGAAGCCCTTGCCCTGGCACCACTGGCCGCCGCCGCCGTCGCGCTGCCAGTCGCGCGCTGATACGTCGTTGGCGCAGGTGTAGCCCAAAACGTAATCGAGCGCGTTGGCGCGGGAGACATTCTTGCAGCGCCGGCCGATGACCACCGCGAGTTCGCATTCGTAGTCCACCTTGGTGCTGGGAAGTTTCTGCGGAATTTCAATCGGGTCGCCGGGATTCTGGAGCGATGCGGTGTTTTTGATAAAAAGCACCGGGTGGGGCGGGGTGGGGCTGTTGCTCTCGGCGGCGTGCTTTTTATAATTCAGGCCGATGCACGGGAGATTGGTGGGCACGATCGGCGCGAGCAACTTGCCGGGTTTCACCACCCGATCGGTCACACGGAAATCGCCGAGAATATCTCCGGTGATTTCGTGCGCGGACCCATCGGGTTGGAGCGCGGCGTAGGCGGGACCGGTTGGGGTCAGGTGACGGATGATTTTCATGCGGAGGAGCTACTATCGATGCCGCTGAAATGCCGCGTGGCAAGAGGACGTTGCAGGCGATTCGTGGCCGCCAAACCAGCGCATTGAGGATCGCGCGCCCCACCAGCAACGGCGTTGTTTCGGCTTAGGACCCGCGACTTACACGCGGAAGATCGCACCCAGCTTTTTGCCCAGAAGCAGACTCATGCCGACAATCGTCACGCCGAGAAACACCATGGCCCAGACGCCGAGCGCGCTCGCGATGAACTTCCCGTCGCCGAGCAATTGGAAGAGTTCCATGATCGCCTTCGTGATCGGATAAAACACCTGCTTCTGCGCGAGGATCAGGGAGTCGCTCACTTCCAGCATCGCGAACGCGAACGCGAGCAGGCCACCCGCGATCAAGTTGGCGGCGATGAGCGGGAGCGTGATCTTGATGACGGACTTCAGCGGCGGGCAGCCTAGATTCTGCGCGGCTTCCTCGAGCGTTTCACTCGTCTGTTGAAAACCGGCGGCGGCGGAGCGCACCACGTACGGAAGACGCCGCACGGAGTACGCGATGATCAAAAGAATCGTCGGGTCGCGCACCGGGTTGATGAACTCGAAGAACTTTCCTTCCTGCGACATGGCGAGATAGCCGAAGGCCAGCACGAGCCCGGGCACGGCCAGCGGTAGCATCGAGAGAAAATCGAGCACCTGACGCCCCATGAGTTTCGTGCGCACCACGACGTAGGCGATGGCGATGCCAAGCACGACGTCGACCACGGTGGAGATGCTCGCAAACTTCAGACTGTTCGCGATCGCGGGCACCGTGAGATCGTGTCCGAGGGCGATGCGGAAATTATCGAGCGTGTAATGATGCGGAAAAACGGTCGCGTACCAGTCGCTCGAAAACGCCACCAGCAGCACGCCGAGGTGTGGCAACACGGCCACAAACGTCACACCGGCAAACAGCGCGGTGCAGAACCACGCCTGCGCCGCGGGTATCGCGCGCGGACCGCCGGAGCTGGTGGCCTTCGCCATCATCGCGTGACCGCCGCGGCCGAAAAGACCTTTGCCGACCGCGTACAGCGTGACCGAACTCACGAGCATTACCGCCACCAGCGCGTAGGGGAATGGATTTCCTCCGATGTCCTTAAGTCCATAGTAAATCTGGACGCTCGTCACTTGCGCGTAGTCGAAAATGAGCGGCGTACCGAGTTCGGTAAATGCCCAGATGAAAACAATGGTGCCGCCGGCGAAGAGGCCCGGATTGATCAGTGGCAGCGTGATCTTCCAGAAACGGCGGAAGCCCGTGCAGCCGAGGTTTTGCGCGGCCTCTTCCATCGCCGGGTCGATGTTGGCAAGGGCCGCCACGGCGTTGAGGTAAATGATCGGGTAGAGCGTGAGCGATTCGACGATGGCGACGCCCCAAAACTGATTCGCGGCGAACCAGTCGAACGTCCAGCCAGCAGGGCGGAGGTGGAGCTGGATCAGCAGCGCGTTGAGCGCTCCATATTGGCCAAAGATCTGTTTGATGCCGATCGCGCCGACGAACGGCGGAAGAATCATCGGAATCAGGACGAGCGAGCCGAAAATATTTTTTAGCGGAAAAAGAAAGCGGTCGCTGATGAAGGCCAGCGGCAGCGCGATCAAAAGCGCGAGCGTCGTGGTGGCGCAGGCGAGGAGGAAGGAGTTGCGTAGTCCTCCGAGATAAGTCGGATCCGCGAGCAGCGCGGTCAGGTAAGCAAATGTGACGTGGCCATCGGCATCGACAAAGCCGCCCTTGAGGATTTGAAAAATCGGCCAAAGGAAAAACGCGGCGAAGAACGCGGCGGTAAGTCCGAAGACGAGACGCGCAAACGAAGTCGACATCTGGACCGGAGCTTGGCGATCGAGCCGAGCGAGCGGCAAGGCCGAAGTGGGGTGCCGAAAAACGACGCGAGTGATGCCCGCTCTTGAGCGGGGTGCCTGTTCGGAGCGGGGTGCGTTGCAGCGGCTCCCTGAGCTTGCCTGGTCCGTTCCCGTCCCCAACTTCACCATCATGCAAACCCCGTCATCGCTCCTCCGTTGCTGGTTTTTTGCGGCCATCCTCACCGCACCCCTGCTCGGCCAGATCAACACGGTTCAGACCGTTGTCCCTTCGGTCTATTTTCACGAAGGGGATCCGCGGCGCGGTCACAGCAACAATGGCTGGATCGTTCTCGCCGATTTTGTCGTCGTGATTGATGCCAATTATCCGTCGGGCGCGCAGATCGTGATGCCGAAGGTGAAGGAAACTTCCGACAAGCCGGTCCGCCTCGTTTTCGATACGCATCACCATGCCGATCACGCCTACGGCAACAAACTCTGGGCCGACGCCGGAGCGCTCCTCGTGGCGAGTTCGGGGATGCTCGAGGAAATGAAGCTCGTCGATTCGGGCGCGTTCGGCGGAGCGCCCGGTCGCTGGGAGGCGGTCGCGGAAAAACGTCCGGACGTGGCCGCATCGAAGCTGAAGCCGCCCGTGATGCTTTTCCCGAAGGAGCTGGTTATCGACGACGGCCAGACGCGCATCGAGCTGCGGACGTTCGGCTGGGGGCACACGCGCGGCGATGCCTTCGCCTGGCTGCCGAAGGAGAAAATTCTTTTCACGGGCGACGCCTGTGTGAACGGCCCGCATAACAACGTGGCCGACGGGAATATTTCCGAGTGGATCAAGGTGCTCGAACTGGTGAAGCAGCTCGGCGCGGAAAAAGTGTGCCCGGGCCACGGTCCGATGGGCGGTCCTGAAATCATCGCGGACCAGCAAAGTTTCTTCATCGAACTGCAACGGGCGGTGCGGCCGCTGTGGGATCAGAAGAAGACGTCCGCCGACGTGAAAGCCGCGGCGAACGCGATTGGCGAGGAGCTGAAGAAAAATCCGCGCATCGCCCGCTACGTGGGCGGCGCGATCGGCTCGCAAGTGCAGAAAGTTTGGACGGAGTTCGGCGGCGAGCCGTTTCCGAAGTAGAGCCGAGGTACGAAACCCGGCCCGTCCTGCGGGCACCGCTTTCCTAGGGGGAAGTCAGACTCTATTGAGCCGTAGCTCATAAAATTATCCCCTCGAGAAGGGGGCCGAACGGTGGCCGGGCAGCACGCCTAAGATGGACGCGGTCGTTTTTTGAAACGGCCGGAAATTCTTTGCAATCGTTGCATAACCGGACACGGGTCGAAGGCGGTAAACCGGCCGATATTTGGCTTTTACCTTTTTCACCCATGAAATCGTTCCTTACTGCACAGTGCCGTCGCGCGCTCGTTGTGTTTTTGCTTATGTTTGGCTCGCTCGCCCGGACCGCAGTGGCCGCCGATGCCCGCTATTCGCCGCCGGCTACACCCCGAGCGACGTATAATTTCAATCCAGGATGGAAGTTTTCGTTCGGCGACGCGACCGGTGCCGATCAGCCGGCGTTCGATGATGCGAAATGGGCCAACGTGAGTCTGCCGCACACGTGGAATGAGACCGACACGTTTCGCGCCTACATCAGCCACAGTGGCGGCGACCAAAGCGAAAAGATGTTCGGCATCGGCTGGTACCGGAAACATTTCAAGCTGCCCGCCAGCGCTGATGGTGGAAAAGTTTTCATCCAATTCGACGGCATGCGCCAAGCCGGCTGGTTCTTCGTCAATGGCCAGCCCGTCGGCAAATATGAAAACGGCATCACGGCTGTAGGCCTCGACGTCACTAACTTTGTGAAGTTCGGCGATCAGGACAACGTCCTCGCGGTGAAGGTGGACAACAGCCCGGGCTACAAAGAAGAGGCCACCGGCACGCCGTTTTTGTGGAACGCGAAGGACTTCAACCCCAACTTCGGCGGGCTCAATCGCGACGCGACGCTGATCGTCGCCAGCAAAATTTATCAGACGCTGCCGCTCTTCGAAAACCTCAAGACGACGGGCGTTTATGTTTACTCGGACGCCATCGACCTGAAGCAGAAATCGGCGGAAGTGAAGGTGGAGTCCCAAGTCATCAACGAGACCGGCGACTATGCGTCGATCACGCTGTCCGCCGTAATCGTCGATGCGGATGGCGTCGTGCGGGCGAAGCTAGAGGGCAACACGTCCGACCTCGTGGCGGGGCAGTCTGAAATTTTCACGGCGGCCGGCACGCTCGCCGGCGCGCGTTTTTGGGATGTGAAAGATCCTTATCTCTATCGCGTTTATTCGATGCTCAGTGTGAACGGAAAAGTCGTTGATGTGTGCGAGATCACGACGGGTTTCCGCCAGACTGAGTTCAAGGGTGGTGCCGGCACGGGCGGCGTTTGGCTGAACGGCCGTTTCGTCTGGCTCACCGGCTATGCGATCCGCTCGGCCAACGACTGGGCTGGTCTCGGTGGCGCGTATCCGGACTGGATGCACGACTTCACCCTGAACATGGTGCGCGAAAGCAACGGCAATTTTATGCGCTGGATGCACGTCGCGCCGCAGCGGGCTGACTCTGATGCGTGTGATCGGCTCGGCATCGTGCAAGTGTGCCCCGCGGGCGATAAAGAGCGTATGGTCACGGGCCGCCAGTGGGACCAACGCGCCGAAGTGATGCGCGACACGATGATTTTCTACCGCAACAGTCCCAGTATCTTTTTCTGGGAGGCGGGGAACACCATCGTTTCGCCCGAGCAAATGATCCAGATGGTCGCGATGCGTAAGGAACTCGACCCGCACGGCGGCCGCGTCATGGGTACGCGCGACAACGATCTCGCCGACGCCAACAAGGCGCTGACGCCGATGTCGGAGTTTTACGGCGTGATGATCGGGCAGGCGCCGCAGACGGATGCGATCAAGGGCGACGATATTTTCCGCGGGTACGCGATCAACCGCCGCGACAAGGCGCCGTTAATCGAGACCGAGGATTTTCGCGACGAAGCAGGACGTAACGTCTGGGATGAATTTTCACCGCCGCATTTCGGCTTTAAGCCGAAGAGTGGCACGGGACGCGACGGGCGGCCCGTGGATAGCTGGCATTGGAACTCCGAGTCGTTCTGCCTCGCCGCCACCACGCGCTACGCGAGTTACGCCCGCAATCGCATCGATAATCCTGATCCCGCGCACTCCAAGTGGTCGGCCTATTGCTCGATCTATTTTGCCGATTCCGACGCCGACGGGC
>CAIXKG010000173.1 GCA_903919985.1 uncultured Opitutia bacterium
GAGTCCATTAGCGGGCGCGCGCCGCGCAGCTTTCCCACTCAGTATACGTCGCGCTGGTAGCGCTTGTCCTTCTTGAGCTGCTTCACGAACTCGATCGCCGCGGCGGGCGTCATGCCGCCCTTGTCCGCGATGATGTCTTGCAACGCCTGATCGACGTCCTTCGCCATGCGTTTCGCGTCGCCGCAGACGTAGAAATACGCCCCGGTTTGCAGCCACTGCCAAAGCTCGGCCGCGTTTTCACGCATCCGGTCCTGCACGTAAACCTTAAGGATTTGGTCGCGCGAAAAAGCCGTGTCGAATCGGGCGAGCTGGCCTTTAGCGAGATAATCGGACCATTCGTCCTCGTAGAGAAAATCCGTGCCGCGCTTCTGATCGCCGAAGAAAACCCAGTTGCGACCGGTCGCGCCCGCCGCCACACGATCCTGCAAAAACGCCCGGAACGGCGCGATGCCCGTCCCCGGCCCGATCATGATGCAGTCCTTCGCGCCGTCCTCGGGCGGACCGAAATGAGAATGCGAAACGAAAACCGGCGTGGGCGTCGCCCCAATCAGCGCGCGGTCCGCAAGAAACGTCGAACACACGCCGATTCGTTCCCGCTGGTTAGTTGCATAGCGTACGACTGCAACCGTGAGATGAATCTCCTGGGGAAACAGCTTCGGCGACGACGCGATCGAGTAGAGCCGCGGCATGAGTTTGCGGAGGTGATCCGCGAATTCCTGCGCCGTCAGTTTCGCGCTGGGGAACTCCACGAGTAAATCGACATACTCCCGCTCGTCGAGAAACGCCGCGAGCATGTCCTTCGACTCCGGCGCCAGCAGCCCCGTGAGTTTGGCCTTGTCGGCGTCGTGCGTCGCTTTGGCCGCGAGCGTTTCCACGATTTTTCGCGTCGGACTCGCGAGCGTGAGGCGGGTGGTCAACGCTTCGCGCAGCGGGATCGGTGCGGGCAGTTTCAACATCGCCGGCGAGACCAGCTCCTGGCCCGTAGCGCCGAGGTGGCCGATGATTTCTTCGACGGCCGCCGGTGCATTCGAGGGAAAAATTCCGAGCGAGTCACCGGCTTTGTAGTGCAGACCGCTCCCGGCCAGGCTGACGACGAAATGCCGCGTTTCCTTCGCGGAACCCGGTTTGTTAAGCTGCCGGTTCTCGATGAGTTTGGCCGGAAACGGATTGTCTTTGGTGTAGGCGGACGGCTGGTCGGACGTGGACATGACTAAATGGAAAGAAGTGAAGCGCCTGCGCAACTGGCAAGCGGCTTTCGTACCGCGCGCGAGCTTGCACGGCTCCGCCCTTTACCGCGTAGTCGGCCTTCCACGATGAGCAACGAACCTGTCCGCCTCCAAAAATTTCTCGCCGACTCCGGCGTGTGCTCACGCCGTGCGGCCGAAGCGCTCATCTTCCAGCAAGAGGTGTGGGTTAACGGCAAGGCGGCAACGCCCGGCCAAAAAATCACGCCCGGCGTCGACAAGGTCACGGTGAGCGGGAAAACCGTGCGCGCCGCGCCCCAGGCCCTCATCACGCTGGCGGTCCACAAACCGCGCGGCCTCGTCTGCTCGAACGACGACCCGCACAATCCCGAGACGATTTTCTCCCTCCTCCCACGCGAGCTGGCGAAATATCGTTTCTTCTGCGCGGGCCGGCTCGACAAGGACAGCGAGGGCCTCGTCATCCTTACGACTGACGGCGATCTCGCCCACCGCCTGATGCACCCGTCGAACGTGATCGTGAAACGTTATCACGTTGTCCTCAAACAGGACTTCCCCTCCGCCCGCCTGCCCTTGCTGATCAAAGGCATCACGTTTGAAGGCGAACGCCTCAAAGTCGAACGCGCCGCACTGATCAACGCGGGTGCCGGCGGCGCCTCCGATAGTCTCGATGTCCACATGCACCACGGTAAAAAGCGCGAAATACGCCAGCTCTTCACCACGCTTGGATACGACGTAAAACGCCTGAAGCGTTATCAAATTGGCGCGTTTCCGCTGAAGGGAATCCCATTGCGCGCCGGGAAACAACTTTCCACAAAAGATATCGCGATGCTCTTTCACGCACCGCGCACGCCTCACGCGACCTTTCAAGCCACCGCCCACCCGCCCAAACCTACCGCCGTCGCCGCCCCCGATTCAATCGATGAAGACTAACCTCGCCCTGCCCTTCGCCGTCCTCGCGTTTTCCCGTTTGCTGAGTGCCACTCCGCTAACGGAGACGACTGCAGTGCATACCCAGCCCGACGCGGCCGCACCGATTGTTTCCTTTCTAAAAGCCGGGTCCGAGCCGTTGGCCGCTACGTCGCCCGCAACCAATGCGCCCGGCGGCTGGATGGCGATTGACCTGCCCGGTCCGTTTGAGGGCTACGTCCAAAACAAAGATCTGACCAAGGGACTCGACGTACTTCCCGGCGCCTCGATTTATCTCCGACCAAAAATCGAAAGCGGCGTGCTCGCCGTGGCCGAAAAAGGCGACAAAACCACGCTCACTGGCATTCAAGGGAAGTGGACCCAGGTGAGTTTGGAGAAAAAGCTTACCGGCTACATTCTGGTCCCAATCGCCTTGGGCGGATCGACCGCCACGGCATCCGTCCCGGCTGTTGCCGCAACCACCGCCGCGCCGATGGCGCCAGCTCCCGTCCCTCCCGTCGCTTACGGTTCCACCACCGCCGGACGCGCAGCTCCGGTCGTGAGCTTGGCCGATCCCACTGGCGCCTCACTGCCCCGGCAGTTTGTCGGCAAGTTCGTTTCTACCCGCGCTCCACTCCGGCCCCGCCGGCCGTACGACTGGGCCCTCAACGACGACGCGGGACAACGCTTCGCGTACCTCGACGTCAGTAAACTTTTGCTCACGGAGCAGATTGAAAAATATCTCGATCATGCCGTCATCGTTTACGGTGCCGCGAAAAATACTCCCGGCAGCAAGGACATCGTCATCGAGGTCGAGAGCCTGCAGCTCCCCTAGCAAAGCTTCGCGTAACGGCTAACGAGCATCGCACGCCGCCCGACGGTGTGCAATTGGTCTCATCACCCGTCACTCGCACCCGCCTTTTCCATGGAACTCATCGACGGCAACGTCATCGCCGCCTCCATCATCGCCGAGTTAAAAACCGCGGTTTCCGCTCTGGCGGGACGCAAACCATGCATCGCCCTGGTGCGCGTGGGGGAAGATCCGGCTTCGATTTCCTACGTCCGGAAAAAAGAAAAAACCGCGGCCGATATCGGGTTGGAGAGCAGGATCATCCTGCCGCCTGTATCCATCGCTCAAACGGATCTGGAAAAATTGATCGACGACCTCAATGCCGATCCCGCGGTCGACGGTATCCTCGTCCAATCGCCCCTGCCCAAGCATCTCGACGAACGCACCATCTTCCGGCGCATCGCGCCCGAAAAAGATGTCGATGGCTTCCATCCTTTAAATCTCGGCAAGATCGCACAGGAAGATCCTACCGGCTTCGTCGCGTGCACGCCGGCCGGTATCATGGAATTGCTCGCCCGCAGCGGCGTCGATCTCGCCGGCAAACACGTGGTCGTGCTGGGCCGTTCGCTAATCGTCGGCAAACCCGCCGCCTTGCTCGCGCTCCAGAAAAAAGCCGGCGCGAACGCGACCGTCACGATTTGTCATTCTGGTACGCGCGACCTTCCGACGCTGACGCGCCAGGCCGATGTCCTCATCGCAGCCATCGGGCGCGCCGAATTCGTCACCGCCGATATGGTTAAGCCGGGCGCTGTGGTGATAGACGTCGGCATCAATCGCGTCGCCGATGCCTCCAAGAAGACCGGCTATCGTCTCACGGGCGACGTCCATTTCTCGTCGGTCGCGCCGCTCACGGAAAAAATTACGCCAGTGCCCGGGGGAGTTGGCCCGATGACGGTTGCGATGCTCATGCAAAACACGGTCAAAGCTTTCCATCAGCGGAGTCGGGCCACACGCTAGCTTGCCGCGCACCAGACGGCGATCCATGCTCCCCCGCTCACTCATGGCCGCTCCCAAAATTCTGGTCGTCGATGACCAGCCGATCAACGTTCAGCTCCTCAAGAGCAAACTTGAACGTGAGGGCCTGGAGGTCATCGCCGCCTCGACCGGGATTGAAGCGATAAACTTGGTGAACGAGGAATGGCCCGACCTCATCCTCCTCGAGATGATCATGCCCGACATGGACGGCATCGAACTCTGCCAGCGGCTGCAGTCTCGCGAGGAAACCCGTTCCATCCCGGTTATTTTTATCACGGCCCGTCCAACGAAAGAGATCAAGCTCGAGGGACTTCGCGTGGGCGCGGTCGACTACATCACCAAGCCGATCGACCTCGATGAGGCGCTCGCTCGCGTCCAGACGCAGCTCCGTTTCGTCGCCCTCAACCGCCAGATACTCGACCTCCAGCGTCGGCTCGAGGAGTCGCGTCGCGCCGCCACCATTGGTGCGATCACGCAGAGCATCACCCACAATTTCAACAATCTCCTCGGCGTTGTCATCGCCTACCTCGATTTGATCAAGGTGTTTCACGACAAGCCCGATAACGTGAAAAGCAACGCCGTGCACGTCGAAGATGCCGTGCAGCGCATCGTCGGCATCATCCAACAGCTTAGCTCGCTGGGAGTGAAAATCCGACCACCGCTCATCACGACCCGCCTCGACCGGCTGATCGAAGGCGCCGTCAGCCGCTTCCACAACGACTATAAGCTCACGGCGCTGGTCACCGTTACAAATCCGTCAGGCCGTTTGGAAATCGACGCCAACACCGAGGTCTTTGACGAAATTGTATCGAGAGTTTTGATCAACGCGTGGGAATCCTATGACCAACAGCCAGTCGACCAACGGCCCATTTATTTGACCACGCAGATCGTTGAAAAACCGGGTGAACCAAAATTCATCGAGATCCGCATTGAAGATCGCGGCCGCGGCATCGATCCGGGAATTCGTGATCGCATGTTCGAGCCGTTCATCAGTTCAAAGCAAACCGGCGGCGTCGGCGTGGGCCTCACCATCACGCGCCAAGCCCTGCGCACACTCGGCGGCGAGGTGACAATGGAGGACCGCCCCGGCGGCGGGACCATTGCGATCCTGCTCCATCCCGTGTCGAAACGCGTCAAGCGCAGCTAACAACCCACTAGAAATCCAGTATCCGTCATGGCCAAAATCGCATTCCTAGGCGCCGGCAACATGGCTGCAGCGATGGTCGAGGGCCTGCTCGCCCAAGGCCTGATGAAGCCCATCGACATCGTCTGCCAAAGTGGCTCGGGTCGCACGGCAACGGCGTTGGCCGAAAAATTTGGCGTCAGCGCCGCGCCTTCGCTGGAACTGTTGCTCGAGTCCGCGGACACGCTCGTCGTCGCGTTCAAGCCGCAACATTTGGCCACCGCAGATGCCCGGCTCGCCGCGCTCACACGAGGTAAGCTGGTCATCTCGGTCCTCGCCGGCAAACGCCTCGCCCGTCTCACTCAAGCTTTCCCGTCGGCCCGCAACCTGGTGCGGGCGATGCCCAACACGCCCGGCCAAATCGGCGCGGGCATCACCGGCTGGTGTGCACTCGCACCGCTCGTGCCGGCCGATCGGATCACGGTCGATGCGATGCTCGGCGCCCTCGGACAGCACGTGGAGATTCCGGAAAGCCAGATGGACGCGCTCACGGCGGTCAGCGGCTGCGGACCGGCCTATTTTTTCGAGTTCGCCGCCGCCTTGCGCGACGCCGGAATCGCAGCCGGGCTCGCGCCGGAAGTTGCCCAACAACTCACGGTGGAAACGCTGCTCGGCGCCGGCCGGCTCCTGGCGCAGAAAAAAATCGAGCCCGAGACGCTGCGCAATCAAGTCACCTCCCCCAACGGCGTCACCTTCGCCGGTCTGCAACGCATGGAAGCGGGAAATTTCCGCGCCCTGATGCGTGACACCATCCTCACCGCGAAGGCGCGCTCGGAAGAGCTCTCGCAGGACCGCTAATCACGACATGAGCACACTCAACGGCCGCATTCTCGTCACCGGTGGCGCTGGCTTCATCGGCAGCGCCCTCATCTGGGCCCTCAATCGCCGCGGACTCTCGAACATCGTCGTCACCGATATTCTGGGCTCCGATGAGAAATGGAAAAACCTGCCGCCGCTACAATTCGCCGACTATGTCGAGGCCGGCGAATTTCGCACGCGCATCGCCGCGAAGCCCGCGGCCTTCGGCGAATTCTCCGCGGTGTTTCATCTCGGCGCGTGCTCGGCCACGACGGAGAAAAACGCGACCTACCTGATCGATAATAATTTTAACGTCACCCAGGAGCTGGCCGCCTGGGCCCTCGCGCAAAAAGCGCGCTTCATTTACGCGTCGTCGGCTGCGACCTACGGCGACGGCGCGGAAGGCATGGACGATCGCAGCGAAAAAATCGGACGCCTTCGGCCGCTCAACATGTACGGTTACTCGAAGCACCTCTTCGATCTTTATGCCCAGCGCGTCGGCTGGCTCGATCGCATCGTCGGCGTGAAATATTTCAATGTCTTCGGCCCGAACGAAGATCACAAAGCCGACATGCGTTCCCTTGTGAACAAGGCGTACCAACAGATTCTCACGACCGGAAAGGTCGGCCTCTTCAAGAGCCTCCACCCCGACTACAAGGACGGCGAACAAAAGCGGGATTTTCTCTACGTGAAGGACGCCGTCGAGATGACGATTCATTTCGCCGAGACCGCCCCCACCGCGGGCGGCCTCTACAATCTCGGCTCGGGCGAAGCCAACACCTGGCTCACGCTCACGCGCGCGATCTTCGCGGCCTTGAGCCGTGAGCCAGCCATCGAGTTCATCGATCTACCGGAGACCTTGCGCGGCAAATATCAGTACTTCACGCAGGCCGACGTTTCGAAACTACGCTCAACCGGCTACACGCGGCCGATGACGCCGCTTGCAGAAGCCGTCCGCGATTACGTGCAAGGTTATCTGATGACCGGCCGGAAACTCGGCGATTGAAAAGCCCAAGCTCAGGCAGTGTTCACTTTTACATGACGGACGTCAGCGGGCCATAGCGCGCCGCGTCGGTGAAACTAAAAGCGAGATCGTGCGATCCCACCTTCCGCTACAGCGCGCGCGCAGATTGCCCATTCTGCTATCGCCGGAATTAAAGATGCGCGAAGGCGGCCTCGACCGGCGTTGGAGCGGATTCGCGCAGGTGGCACCGAGCGCGCATTGGCAAATCGCTCGCGCCCGGGCCATCCGTTGAGGAGGCGTGAGCGTTTATAATACCATTGGCCGTTATCTTTTAAGCCTCCCTATAAACCGTAAAAGCAACGACACTTGGTCTAAAGCGCGCCGCACGGAATGATCGTGCCTGAATCGAGGCGCGCGTTGGCGAAGCACCAAGGAAAAGCGGCACCACGCGAAAACGAACGGCAGCTGGCAGCTACTTGGGCGCGATAACTCGACCCGCGAATGCCCCCAGCCAGAAAATAAATCCACCGCGCCGCCGAACCAATAACCCGGCCGCCTTACGGCAACTTCAGCAACTCTTCCTCCGTGGTCTCTTTCATCGCGGATTCCTTGCCGCGAATCTCTGCGACTTTCTCCGTGGCGATGGGACCACTCTTGTTGCCCCATTCTTGGCGAATGTAAGTGAGCACTGCGGCGACTTTCTCATCGCTCCAGTTGAATTGAGATCCGGCGACCTGGCCGAAGGCCGGCATAACGGCCGCACTGTAATCTTTCCCCATCACGGTGATGTGACCTTTGAGCCCACGCAGCAAGATACGGATCAAACGCTCCTCAGATCCACTCACCCACTCTGATCCCGCGAGCGGCGGAAATTGTCCGGGGACGCCAACGCCAGTGGGTTGGTGGCACGTGATACAAATGCTCGCGTACTGTTTCTTTCCCAGCAGGACAGGGTCCATCTTGATGACCTCGTCACCACCGACACGCGGATGCGCATTCTCATCGAATATCTTCGCGTCGAATTGACCCGAGTAACGATTAAGGTAGGTGCCGGCCCAAAAAATAAGTCCGCTGAAAGCGAATAGCAGAGCCAGTGGCATCAGGCTGTAATGGGCCTTTTCGTCGGGCTGCTTGCCGAGTAACTTTTCGTGGCTGGCGAGCAAACTCGCGTCACTGGCCGCCGCTTGATCCAGACGTGGATCGCGATTGGAGGGAGCGCTCATTTGTGTTCGCCCTCCTTCTTGGCGGCGACGGCCGGAACCGGACGCGACTCGGGATAATCGTAGACGGTATTCAAACTGAGCAGGTAGGCGATCAGTGCCTGGGCGCGGGGCGTCGGGACGATCATGTGGTCCGCGGCCGGCGCCAACGCTCCGGAAAGTTTAAGCGCCTTGGACGATTTTTCGCCCACAACCAACTGATCGTCGAAAATGAATTTGTACTGCGGATGCGTCACGACCTTGGCTGGCGGCAAAACTCCGGAATAAAGCAGCTGCGACAAATCGGCGGCGTCCAACGGCGTGGGCTTGCGGCCGGCCAAATTCGTGAGATCGGGGCCAATCCGCGCGAATCCCAATTGTGGCGTTGATTGGAAAATAAAATCGCGCGCAACGCTTTGGCGCTCGCCCCAGCCGCGGCCCTGGTCGCTGCCAAAACCGGGACGGCGAACCTGCTGGGTGTGACATGCAGCACAACCGAGCTCGCGATAGACGATTTGCCCGCGGGCCGCGATGCCGGGCGTGCGGTCAGGAAAAGACTTACCCTCGTTATCGTCGAAATATGGCGCGAGCCCACCCAGCTGGGCATGCGAACCGAGCACGATGCCCCCAAAGGACAGCGTCAGTGCTGCGAAAAGACCGAGAAAGAAAAGAGGACCGTTTTTCATGACGCCATCGCCTCCATCTCGGCAGGCGTACTAAAGATACTCTCCGACGAGCCAGCGGATTTCGCTGCCACGGTCCGGAGAAAATTGATCGCGAGAAGCAGATTAGCAAAGAGCAAGATGCCCTGCGCAACGGTCGCACCAAGCAACCACGGCCGCGTCGCCGCAGCGATCTGCACGAAAGTTATTTTTGGATCCAGCAAGGCGTGGCCCTGCACCCAACCGGCGCCGGCAAGCGTCGAAACGAGTAGAAGCACGCCCACAATCGCGAGCAGGCTATGACCGGCAACCAACCCACCCGACGCCCACGCTTTACCCGTCAGGCGGGGCAATGAAAAATACAAGGTGCCGAAAATCATCATCGAAACCGCGCCGTACAAAGCGAGTTGCTGCTCAGCCTGATCAAAAAACGTGAACTGGGTGACTTGTGCGATCAGACGCATCGCCGACACCGCGTTGATGAGACCGCCAAACACGTAGGCCAAAAGGCCAAATGAGATTAGGCGCAACGCCACTCCTCCGCCCCCAAATGCGCCGCGGAGATTCAACGCCACGACGAAGTAGTGGAACACCAACAATGAACAGGAAACGATCGCCATCGTGGAAATCCATGCGGGCACCGGACCACCAATCAGATGGCGGCCACCCGTCCAGGGCCCAATGACTGCCAGCGTCCAGAACCCGAGCGAAGCGAATTGATACGAAGGCAGCACGCGGCCGGTGACTTTCGGCACCACATAATAGGCTCCCGCCAACGCCAGCGGAGCGAGCCAAAGGGTAAATGCACTTTGGGCGAACCAACCGGCCGTGATAGCCTGGATCACGCCGCGGACCGGAACCCACAGCAAAGTAACTTGGGCGACTGAGAAAATCCAAGGAAAGAGGAAGAGCGCGGCGAAGACGTACCACTGCGAGGCAAACGTCGTCTCAACACGGCGGTCGCTCCATGCCAACACACCGGCGATCGCGATCGCGCCGAATGCCACAAGCATCAGCGGTTGCACATAACGAGGCAACTGCAAGAGCGAGAAACCGGCGGCATCACCCACCGCGATCCCGATCAAGCCGACGGTCAGAGCTAGATTCCAGAAAAGTGTACCGACCACGATCCAGTTGCCCGCCCGCAATGACTCGCCACCGAGTCGGGCAAGCAGCCAAAGGCCGAGCGCGATGCCGGCATTAGCCAGCCAGCCGTAGACGAAAGCCGTTTCCTGCAGCGCCTGGACGTGACCGTAGGTAAGGGCAACGCAATCGGTCAGGAAGCTAGGGGTATGGACCTGCACGCTGGCGATAAGCGCAAGCACACCGCTGACGATCAGCCACGCGAGCGCGGATCCGATCAGAAGGAGCAGGGGACAACGCGCGTGCGTGTCGATGGAAGTAACCTCAGGCGAAGCGGTGGTCATCTCGTTCTAGAAAATTAGTCGGCTCGCGGGCGGGTTATTTACGGGCGGCCGCATCACGGGCGACCAGTTCCATGGCGCGGGAAATGGGAAGCTGGACCACGCCGGCTTTCTGATCGACCCAACCGTAAGCCGAGCCTTGGGCCGCCTGCTTTTTACGCAGCTCGGTCAACGCTGCCTGCTTACTGGTATGCGTCGCCTTCCAAGCTAGGTCTTCGGGCAGTTTTTCCGCGGGGATGGTATTAGCGGCCGCTGATTGATTCGGCAGGTAGCCGTATTTCACCACGAGGAGAAATAGCGCGAAACAGCCCAAGATGGCGAACACCGTCACCAGCGAAACCGAACGTGGAGCCTCAGACGTCGAATCACTCATGGTAGGTCAGGCACTCGCCAATGCGAGGATCGCGAATTGGGAAAATCTTAGCGGTCGGAAAACTCTTTAAGTACGACCACACACACACGCCGCCAACGCCGACGACCGAGGTGAGAACCCAAAGCAGGTTGATGGAAAGGAAGGGTAATGGATCGTCGTGCGCATCCTTCAAAGCCGGCAGAATGTTGTAACACAGATCGATAAGGATTGTGACCAACACGCAGATCGCGATGCGGCGGATGATGTGCGGCGTGACCTTGAAGCGGTACGAAAGCAAAAGCAGGAACGGGAGGACAAAGTGCCCGAACAGGATCACCATGCCGACGTACTTCCACTGACTTGGCGTGCCATCGGCATGGATTTCGCGGAGGTTGTACCAGAAGGTTTCCTCTGGGACGTTGGCGTTCCAAATCAGGAAATACTGCGAAAACGTCACGTAAGCCCAGAACACCGTGAAGGCGAAGACCAACAGGCTGATGCTGTAAAAGTGATTCTTGTTCACCACGCCGCGGTAGTCGCCGCGGGCGATTAACCAGACCATGATGATCAC
>CAIXKG010000174.1 GCA_903919985.1 uncultured Opitutia bacterium
GGACCGGTGATGCCGATGTCCACCAGGCCCTCGCCCCAAATAAGACTGTTGTGCCAGTGGGAGTGACCGAAATCTTCGTATTGGTCGGTGATCGGATTTGCTTCGGGCGCATCATAGCCCGACGACAAATCGGCTGGCGGTTCGGCCGCGACGATCGTGGCGCCCGTATCGAGATGAAGCGTGACGTGGCTCTTGAGATGAATTGAAAAGGAAAGGTAGTTGCCCGCCGGAAATTCGACGGTGCCACCGCCGGCCGCGTTGGCTGCTTCGATCGCCTTGTTGATCGCGGCGGTGTCCAGCGTTTTGCCGTCGCCTGTGGCGCCGAAATTTTTGACGTCAAATGGCGCGGCCACGAGCCGGACAGCGGCGAACGCGGCGAAGAAGAAGTAACAGGAGCGAGATTTCATAGGGCAGAGGAGGGAGAGAAGAGCGACCGCGGGAGATCGCACGGTCAACGCTTGCAGAGCATCAGACCGATTCGCGCGGATGCACCCTGTTTCGCACCGGAACGTCCGGAACGGCTGCGCCGCGACCTTTGCGGTCGGTAGCTGTCGGGGTTTTTATTCAGGCTGAAATCTAGCGCAGTGCTGCAATCCGCGTTGTGCGCTCCCAGCGCCCGACGATTCAGCGCTTGAGCTTTAATGGAGGCGGGGGTCGTGAGTTTTTGTCGCAAAGTTTAACTCCGCACTCGTCACCGGGCGGTGCGCCCTTTCAAGATAAGCGTCACGATGGAGAACCGATCAACGGCCGATACCCTACGCCGACTCGAAGCCCTAATGCCGGCGGGACGGCTCATGTGCGGACCGGCCCAACTGGCCGCCTATGAGAGCGACGGGCTGACCGCGTTTCGGGCGCGACCGCTGGCAGTTGTGGTCCCAGAAACACCGGACGAGGTCGTGGCGCTCGTGCGTTTTTGCTGCGAGGAAAAACTGCCCTTCGTCGCGCGGGGGAGCGGCACGAGTTTGTCCGGCGGATCGCTACCCGTTGAAGGTGGGATCGTGATTGGGCTTAATCGGCTCAACCGAATCTTGAGCGTCGATCCGGTCCAGCGCATCGCCGTGGTTCAACCGGGGGTGATCAATCTTGCGGTGACGGCGGCGGCGCAACCGCACGGACTGCACTTCGCCCCGGATCCGTCGAGCCAGCAAATCTGCACGATCGGCGGCAACGTCGCGTTCAATTCCGGCGGAGCGCATTGTCTGAAATACGGAATGACCTCGAATCACGTGCTCGGTTTGAAAGCGGTGCTCGCGACCGGCGAGGTCGTTGAGTTTGGCGGCGCGAGCCGGGAGCAAGTCGGGCCTGATTGGACGGGACTGTTCGTGGGCAACGAAGGACTTTTTGGCATCGTGCTGGAAGTGACGCTCCAATTACTGCCACGCGCTGAGACGTTTCACACGGTGCTCGCGGGCTACGCGACGCTGGAAAAAGCGGGTGATGCCGTGACGGCGGTGGTGGCGAGCGGGCTTTTGCCGGGGGCGATCGAGATCATGGAAAAACTCGCGCTCGAGGCGGCCGTGGCCGCGGTGCACGCGGAGTATCCGCCGGGTTGCGAGGCCGTGTTGATTGTCGAACTCGAGGGTCCGCGTGAAGTCGTGGCGGTGGATCGGGAGCGGCTGGCAAAAATTCTGGCCGCCAGCGATCCGGTCGAGGTGCGGGCAGCCAAGGACGCAGCGGAGCGTGCCGCGATTTGGAAGGGACGCAAAAGTGCGTTCAGCGCAGTCGGCCGACTTTCACCGGATTTTATTGTGCAGGATGGCGTGGTGCCGCGGCGGCGGTTGGGCGAGGCGCTGCGAAAAATATCGGAGTGGTCGCGGGAGATGAACATCCGCTGCGCGAACGTATTTCACGCGGGCGACGGCAATCTTCATCCGCTGATTTTGTACGATGGACGCGAACCTGGTGCGCTGGCGCGGGCGGAAGAGCTGGCCGGACGGATCTTGAAAATGTGCGTGGAAATGGGCGGCTCCATCACCGGCGAACACGGGATCGGCGTCGAGAAGCGCGACTATTTGCCGGATATGTTTTCACCGGATGCGATCGACTGCATGAAGCGCGTGCGCGCCGCGTTCGATCCGCTCGGCATTGCGAATCCGGGCAAGATGTTTCCGGAAGGCGGTCCGCCCGCTCTGCTCCAGCATGGTTTGCATCCGCTGGAGAAGGCGGGAGTCATTTTCCGCGAGTAAACAGATGAGCACGGATAAAAAACAAATGGACTCGCTGCTCTCCCCGATTTCCGCGCTAGAGTTCGCCGAGGCGGTGCGCTCCGTGCCACACGCTATCGCGGTGGGTGCGGGGACAAAACCCAGGCTCTCGCACGTGCCGGAAAAATTCACGCGTATCTCAACCGCGAAGTTGCGCGGCATTGTGGAATACGAGCCCAGTGAGTTCACGTTTACGGCCCTGGCAGGGACGCCGGTGCAGGAGATCGTGACCGCGCTGGCGGAACGCGGACAATATCTACCCTTCGACCCGCTGCTCGTGGCGGAAGGTGCGACGGTCGGCGGGATGGTGGCGGCGGGGTTGAGCGGACCGGGACGTTTTCGTTTTGGCGGGTTGCGCGATTTTATTCTCGCGGTGCAATTCATCGATGGCAGCGGACGGCTGCTGCGGCTGGGCGGGAAAGTCGTGAAAAATGCGGCGGGTTTCGATTTGCCGAAATTTCTTGTCGGCAGTGTGGGCCGGTTCGGGGCGCTCACGGAGGTGACGTTCAAGGTGTTTCCGAAGCCGATCGCGACGCGCACGCTGCGGATAGAGGCAAAAGATTCGGCCGCGAAGGCCCGCATGTTGAGCGAGGCGGGCAGCGCGCGCTGGGAAATCGACGCGCTCGAGGCGGCGGTGGATGACGATGCGATTTTCGCGCGTCTGGCGGGGCCGGCGGTGGCGCTGGAGGCGTTGAGCGCGGAAATTTTCCAACGCTGGCCCGGTGCCATTCTCGCGGAGACCGAAGCCGCGGCACTCTGGAGAAAAACCGGCGGGCTGATATGGGCGCATCCGGACGGCGGACTCGCCAAGGTGGTGCTCAGCCCGGCGCAGGCAGCGACATTTATCGACTGGGTGCGGGCGCTGCCGGGTGCGCGCGGGTGGGTAAGTGCCGGCGGCAATCTGGGTTTCGTTTCCGTGGCGAAGGGTAGCGCATTGCCCGAGCTACCGTGGTCCGCGATGACGTTGCGCGGCGAGGCACCGTTGTGGCCCGGCGTGAAACCGCGATTCGAAATCATGGCGGCGGTAAAGACAGCGCTCGATCCATTAAACCGGTTTCCGCATCTCGACGACTAACATGCTGCACACGATCAAATCGGAAGAACTCGGGCCGCTCGGCGGACCAATGACGCAGGCGGTCCAAGCGTGCGTGCATTGCGGATTCTGCCTGTCGGCGTGTCCGACCTACCAGGAGTTTGGGCAGGAAATGGATTCACCACGCGGGCGGATTGTGCTGATGAAGCAAGTACTGGAAGGCACGCTGCCGGCCAGTGCCGCGCAGCCGCACATCGATCGTTGCCTCGGCTGTCTCGCGTGTGAACCCGCGTGTCCGAGCGGAGTTTCCTATCGCGATCTAATCAGTCCCTTTCGCGCGAAGATGGAGACGGAGCGGAAATTCTCGCGGACGCCCGGTGAAAAATTGCGGCGCTGGCTGGCGGCCAAAACAATTCCGTATCCCGCTCGTTTCCGGCTCGCGCTCGCAGGGGCGAAAATCGGTCGTGCGTTGGGCTGGTTGGTGCCCGCCGTATTGCGTCCCATGCTCGCGCTCGCGCCGGGCGCAGTGCCTCCGTCGGTGAAGTTGTCGACGGTGAATCCAGCCCGGGGCGAGCGACGCGCGCGGGTCGCGCTGCTGGCCGGTTGTGCGCAGCAGGTGCTCGATCCGGATATCAACGTCGCGACAATCGACGTTCTGACGCGCAACGGCGTGGAAGTCATCGTGCCCGAAGCGCAAGGCTGCTGCGGAGGATTGGCTTGGCACACGGGCGATTTGTCGGCGGCGCAGGCGTTCGCGCGGCGGAATCTCGCGGCGTTTCCGGCGGATATCGATGCGATTGTAACGAATGCCGCGGGCTGCGGCTCGGCCATGCATGAGTATCATTTGATTTTGCGCGGCACGGCGGACGAAGTGCGCGCCGAGGCAATGCGACACCGCGTCGTGGATGTGAGTGTGTTTCTTGCGCGACTCGGATTGCGCGAAAAACCGGTGGGGTGGAGCGGAGGTCGCGCGATTGCCTACCAAGATGCGTGTCACCTCGTGAACGGCCAGGGCGTGCGCTCCGAGCCACGCGCTTTGCTGCGGGCGATTTCCGGCGTGGAATTGAAGGAGCTCGCCAACGCGCACCTGTGCTGCGGCAGTGCGGGCACGTACAATCTCGACCAACCGGAAACGGCGTCGTCGCTAGGGGCGCAGAAAGCGCAGGCGGTCATCGCCACGGGCGCGGCCGATGTGGCCAGCGGTAACATCGGTTGCCTCACTCAGCTCCAGGCGCATTTAAAAAATCTCGGATCGCCCGTGCGCGTGCGCCACACGATGCAGGTGCTGCGTGATGGCTACGAAGGACGGATTTAAAATGAAAGCCATCCGGCTGCTCGGCTTCTTGGCGTCGCTCGGCTTTCTCGTAATCACGGTGCGAGGTGCCGACATGAATGCGTCGGCTATCGTGCTAAAAATGGACCAGACCCGACTCACGGCGATGGTGGCTGGAGACGTCGTCACACTGGGGCGTTTGCTCTCGGAGGAGATGCTATTTGTTCACTCCGACGGCCGCCACGAGGGAAAGACAGATTACATCAAAAACATGACCGCAGGGGACACCGCCTATGAAGGTGTGAAGACCTCCGGTGTGCAGGCAAAAGTTGTGACCCCGGATGTGATCGTGCTTACGGGTGCGCAGGAGATGCGTAAGAAGGTTGGGCCAACTTGGACTGACACCAAACTGAATTTCATGTCGGTGTGGCGAAACGAGAACGGTACCTGGCGCATGATCGCATGGGAATCGATGCGCCCGGCGGGCAACAGTGTGGTGCCCCCAAAGCCCTGACGCTAGCCGACCACTCCACCGCCTCGGGGCAGCGCGCAAGAGCGCAGGCCCAAGACGGATTGGTTACGCGGCTCGGCGCACGACCGCTTAGTGCGGCCCTGGCACGATCCCGGGCCACAAGTAGGCCTGGAGCATGACGAGGATTCCGACGAGTCCGGCTAGGGCGATACTGTGCCAGAATACAGCGCGCAACACCGTGCCGGCGTCCGGGCTATCTGGCCGGCCACCAGTCGCGACGCTCGCGACCACAATACTCTGGGCGTCGATCATCTTGCCCATGACGCCACCGGAACTATTGGCGGCGCACATCAGCACGGGCGGGAAGTGGAGTGCCTCGGCCGATACTTTTTGCAGATTGCCGAAGAGCACGTTGGACGACGTGTCGCTGCCGGTCAGCGCGACGCCGAGCCAGCCGATTATCGGGGAGAAGAACGGGAAGAGCCAGCCGGTGTGGGCCATCGCGAGACCCATGGTCGTGTCGGTGCCGCCATATCGCGTGACAAACCCGAGCGCCATCATGGCGGAGATGGTCAGCAGCGAGATGCGCACGCGCATCAAGGTCTGCCCGTAAATTTTGAGGGCCCGACCGAAACCCACTCCGAGTGCGATGGACGAGGCGATGCCGGCGAGAAGCAGGGCGGTGCCGGTGGCCGAGAGCAGATTCAGGTTGAAGATGGTTTTTTCGAGCGTCGGCACGGCCGCGACCGGCGGCATTTTCTGCACCGCTAGGTTGAGCACGGGCACGGGAATTTGCGGCGCATACCATTGGTTGAGTTTATCCTTCACCGGCTGCATGCCCCAGCAGAATACGAAACCGGTGAGAAAAATCCAAGGCAGCCACGCTTTCCACGCCGGTCCGGTGCCGACCGCAGCGGAGTCCGAGGCGGCGGCGGGTGACGCCTCGGCCGTGGGATTAACCAGTTCTTCCTTCGGCTTCCAGAAACGCATGAGCACAACGAGCGCGACCATCGCGACGGCGGCGCTGACGATGTCCACCAGCCACGGCCCGTGAAAATTACTCATCACAAATTGCATCACGGCAAATGACGCGCCGGCGGTAAGACACGCGGGCCAAACCCCAACCATCCCGCGCCAGCCGACCTGGGCGGCGACGAGCCAGAACGGTACGATGAGCGAGAAAATAGGCAGCTGCCGGCCAACCATTTTGCTGAGATCGAGCAGATCGAGGCCGGTGAGCGGGGCCATTGTGACGAGTGGAATACCGAGTGAGCCGAAAGCCACCGGCGCGGTGTTGCCGATCAGTGCGAGCTTCGCGGCTTCGAGGGGCTTGAAGCCGAGGCCGATCATCAGCGCGCCAGTGATGGCGACGGGCGCACCGAAACCGGCGGCGCCTTCGATGAACGCGCCGAAGGCAAACGCGAGCAGCAGGGCCTGAATGCGTCGGTCACGCGAGATCCCGGCAATCTGCTTTTGCAGCACCGCGAACTGCCCGGTTTCTACCGACAGTTGATAGATGAAGATCGCATTGAGAATCAGCCAGCCGATCGGCAGCAGCCCGAAAGCCGCGCCATAGCCCGCGGCAGCCACGGCAAGTTTCGCCGGCATGCCATAGACAAAGATGGCGATGAGCCCGGCCGCGACCAACGCGACGATGGCCGCAAGATGCGCGCGCACGTGCCAGAAGGCGAGGAGCGCGAGCAACACGACGACTGGGATTGCGGCGATGAGGGCCGAGAGGCCGATACCGCCAACAGGGGAGTAGTTTTGAGACCAGGGCATAGTAGGTAATTCAGTTTAGCTGGGAGATTAGGGGCAAAAGTGTTGCGTAGGCCGACTCAGGATTTGTCGGGCCACAAGACGGTCCGGTCGATTTGCGCGATCGAAGTACGACCGGTCAGCGCCATCGCCGCTTCCAATTCGGTGCGGAGAATCTGCACGATATGCCGAACGCCATCGCTGCCGTTCACCGCCAGTCCATACAAATAAGGCCGACCGATCAGCACGGCGTTGGCCCCGCGAGCGATCGCTCTGACCACATCCGTGCCGCGACGAATACCGCCGTCCATCAAAACAGGAACGCGTCCGCCAACTCGCTCGGCGACGCGTGGCAATGCATCGATCGTCGCCGCGACGCCGTCGAGTGCGCGGCCGCCGTGATTGGAAACGATGATACCCGCTGCGCCCGATTTCACGGCTTGATCGGCGTCGTCGGGATGTAGAATGCCCTTCAAAATCACGGGTAATTTCGTCAGCGAGCGGAACCACTCGATATCCTTCCAGGTGAGCGAACGCGACCGGCCGGCGCTCGTCTGGGTCAAGCCTCCCGGAGCTGGATTTTTCACGTTAGGCAGAGGGAGTAAGCGGAGTTGATCCGCATGGCGGCTCGATCGATCGCGCGCATAGATCACCGGCTGATCGACGGTCACACAGAGCGCTTTATAGCCGGCGCTTTCGACCCTCGCGATCAAGTCCTGCGCCATCGCCCGATCGCGGCTCACGTAAAGTTGAAACCAAAGCGGTTGCGTGGCGGCGGCCGCGACGGACTCGACGCTGCAATTCGAATTCGTGCTGAGCACCATGGTGGCGCCGGCCGCGCCCGCGCCGCGCGCCGTTGCGACTTCGCCTTCGGGGTGAATGAGCATGTGCGCCGCAGCCGGAGCGAGGAGGATGGGGTGGGGCAGCGTGCGGCCGAGCAGCGTGATGCTGGTGTCGATTTTCTCCACGTCGACCATCACGCGACTTTCAATCCGAATGCGGGCCAACGCTTCGCGATTCCAGCGCACCGTGAGATCGTCGGCACAGCCCTGATCGTAGTACTCCCAGGCCGGAATCGTAATTAGGCCGCGCGAACGTTCTTCGTACTGCGGAATGCTGAAAAGCCCGGGTAAAGCAGACGTAGCGGCCACGGGAGGGGTGCCCGCGGGCGACGGGGCGGATGGACCAACCGGCTTCGCGGGCGACTGAGCGTTGGTGCTCGAAGCAGCGATAGCGCTGCCGGCAGCGAGAGCAAAGGACGTGATCGCCTGTCGGCGGGTCAGGCGCGGTATTTTGAGAGAAGAGGACAAGATAAACGCAGAAATGTGAGGTCAGGCAACGGCTCGTCGTCGGAGAGAAAAAGCGCGCAACCTAGGGGGATTCGCGGAAGCGAGGGGCAGCAATTACAGCACGAGCGGGCCGTGCACTTGTCAAGAAGTGGAACCGGGATCGCGCGAGAGATTCAGCGGCGGCACGAGCCGCACGGGAACGGGCACGAACGCACTGATATCATGGCCGGTCCGATGCGCTTCAGATTAAGGTGCGTCAGTCCGCCTCCAAGCGCCGAAAGGTGCGAGAACGCACTGGCCCACGCATTTACTTAAATCTCGCTGTCGATTGCGCGTCCTTCGTCTCGCGCGCAACGCTCCGAGTTATCTTGGACGGTTGGTTCGTCGTTCGTGTCTGCTCACTTCGCCGGCTGATAGCCCTGCCATGTCCACTCCAGTGCTTGTGGCAGGGTTTGGGCGATTACTTTGCCGTCCGTGTGACCGGCCCCCAGCGCATAAACCAACTGATAGTGGTACCCCTTCGCTTTGAGTGCGACGGCCATGCGCTGGTTGGCGATCACCCAGTTGTGGAAATCAGCGGATGCATTGACCGAGCCGTTGTCGTTTTGGCCGACTTCCATCCAAAGGCGGATGGGCTTGCGAGCTGCCTTCGGAATGAGGTTTTCGTGATATTCCCAGGCGCCATGGGGCAGGCTGGGGTCCTTGACCGATTGGTTGTTCGTGTAGGTGCCGGAAAACGTCAACACGCGGTGATACAGATCTGGACGGAACCACGCCATCGTGAACGCCACCGCCCCGCCCGAACTGCCGCCCATCGTGGCGCGACCTTCGGGATCCTTGGTGAACTTGACGTGATAGTCCCGCTCCACTCGCGGCAATACTTCCGCCTCGATAAACTCAGCGTACTTCGCGGACACGCTGTCGTACTCGAATCCGCGCTCGCTGCCGACGCCATCGCCGCCGCCATGCATAACCATTACGGCGATCATGGCGGGCAGGCGTTTGTCCGCGATCATGTTGTCGAGGATTGTTGGCAGCTGATTGTTGCGCGATCCCATCGCATCGTGGGTGACGAGCAAGGGCGCGGCTGTGCCCGGGACGTATTGGGCCGGAATGTAAACCGTAACTGCACGCGTTGGCTTGGTGTCACGAAGGCCGGTGTCGGGATAGAATTTACTGTCGGCCAGATTCATCGTGAATTGCTCCACGCGGCCCTTCGGCACATCGGCGCGCGCGGTTTGCTCGAGGGCATTCGCGTAGGGTGGCTTCAGGATGAAATCGCCGTCGCCCTTGCTCGCTACGTACGGCGGCAGGTCCGCCAGCTTAGCCATCTCCGCGAGATCGGCAGCACTCGCCGGGCCGCCGCGAAAATGAGGGTTGGGCACCAGCGCCGCAGGATCGTTGGGCACCGGTCGGGCCGGCACCACGTCAGCCGCGAAAACGGAAGTGGCGACGGCCGCGAGACCGGCGAAAGCGAAAGTGCAGGCAGCGAATATTTTTCGGGTGATCATAGGGCAGGGGTGAGCAAGGCGTTGTTGCCAGACCGCGTGAGCGTTTCAACGGCGAATGTAAAATGGCGCCGGACCCATGGCAGTTTCCCTGAACTAGAGTACGCCGGCGCTCATTCCATTTCACTGCGCGGTGCGCGTTTCGCCATGACCGCCGACCGGTTGTATCAGGCCGGCCCGCGCGCGGGCGACCTCGCCTACGAAAACCATTTCGCGTCTTTCCTCAGTGAGTCATCAGATAGAAAATGATATTGATCCCGAGCGGATAGGCGCGGGCCTCGGAAAACATTTTGAAGTAGTCGGCGTACTCGCCCTCGCGTTCCCATCCGTCGCTGATGTCAGAATTGTGAATGGCGAGTACGACGATGCGCTGCCGCTCGTCGAGCAGTGCCTGCACGTGCATCGTTTCGTAGCCTTCACCCCGAAAACTGGCCGTGGGGTTCGCAGTTGGATCGTTAGGATCGTAGTCCATGTTCCAGCGCTGCATCGACGGCACGCGCAGACTGTTCAACGGACCACGCAGGTTGAAAACGCAGTGGAAAAGAGGGTGCGCCATCGTCAGCTCCGTCCACGTCCGCCCGGGCAATACTTTGCCGATTTCCGCTTGTAAGTTTCGCCAGGCCATCGCGCCCCAGAAATCGTTTACCAACAGCACGCCGCCGTTTTGAAGATAGTTGCGCAGCGCTGAAATTTCCGGCGGCCGCAGCGCCAGGCGCTCGATGTGCTCCATATAAATGAACGGATACTTGGCCAGATCGGGGCTCGTCAGTTTGAGCACGCGCGCATCCGGATCGACCTTCATGGAGGTGAGCTGTTGCAGGCGGTGGGAAAAATTCAGATCGGCATCCGGATAGTCGACAACCCAGCCCCGGCGACCGAAACCGCCCATGCCGCCCCGAAAGCCGCCGCGTTCAGTGGGGCGCGAAGGGTCTGACCAAAATATAATACGCGCAAAGGTGAACACGTCCTGCTCGAAGCCGCCCGGGTTTTTCCACTCGGGGAGCGTGACGCTGTGCGACAGTGTTTCGCGGGCTGTTCGCACCGTATTTTCATCAACGTAGCGACCGCCTTCCATTCGCGCCAGCGATCCTTCGCCGTCGGTGTCGGGCTGAGCCCGGACCGTGCCGCCGAAGGCAGCTAGAACGAGGAAGCCCGCAAATATTCCGGCCCGGGAAATCATATCGGCGTCGACACCGTGGCACGCATTATTCGCGTCGGCCAGCTGTAATCGCACGGGGAAGGGAAACGCGCTAGGCGCTCGCGTCTGAAACTAAAACTCCCGCCGGACTTTCGCGGATAAAAACAAAACGGCTCGCCGAGCTTGTGCGCCGTTGCAAAGTTGGCGGGGTGCAAACCCCTATGAAAATCGCGCTCGTTACTGGCGCTGGATCAGGAATTGGCCGTGCCACCGCCCTCGGGTTGCTTGGTGCCGGCTATGCCGTTGTCCTCGTCGGCCGCCGCGCCGAACTGCTCGAAGCGGTGGCGCGCGAGTCCGGTGCACCGGCGGACCGCGTGCTCGCGGTGCCAACCAATATCACTGATACGGTCGAGGTGCGCGCGCTGTTTGCCAAGGTCCACGCCGTCTTTGGCCGGCTCGATGTCTTGTTCAACAACGCCGGTGTAAGCTCGCCGCCGGGAGCCTTCGAAGACCTAACAATCGAGCAGTGGCGCAACGTGATCGATACGAATCTCACCGGCGCATTTTTATGTGCTCAGGGTGCATTCCGCCTGATGAAAACACAGCAGCCGCGCGGCGGCCGCATCATCAACAACGGGTCCATTTCCGCGCACGTGCCGCGACCGAACTCCGCGCCTTACACCTCGGCCAAGCACGCCATCACCGGACTGACGAAGTCGCTGGCGCTGGACGGCCGGCCGTATGAAATCGCGTGCGGCCAAATCGACATCGGCAACGCCGACACGCCGCTGACCGGTCGCATGAAAAAAGGCGTGCCGCAGGCAAACGGCACGATCGCGGCGGAGCCCACCATCGACGTGAAACACATCGCCAACGCGGTGCTTTATATGGCCGGACTGCCGCTCGACGCGAATGTCTTCACGATGACGGTGATGGCGACGCAGATGCCGTACGTGGGCCGCGGGTGATTAAACCGAAAACATTGAAACGAGTGAAATATTGAAACGGGTGAAACCAGGATCCTGGAGACAGGATTTTTCCGTTTCTCAATTCCCGGATTTCACCGGTTCAAGGTTTCTCGACTAGTTCTTGCGCGTCGACACTTCGACCACGTCGTGCGGCGCGGCCTCTTTCTGGCCAGCTGGGCTCACCCGAATGTAGCGAGCCTTCGCTCGGAGCGCGGCCAGCGTCGGCGCGCCAAGGTAGCCCATGCCGCTTTGCACGCCACCAATCAGTGTGTCGATCGTATCGTCCAGATAACCGCTCACTTCTTTCAACGCTTCGATGCCCTCCGCCGCGACCTTGCGGACTTTGTCGTCCTTGTCGTGGCCGTAGCGAGCCGCGCTGCCAGCTTTCATCGCGGAGAGGCTGCCCATCCCGCGGTACTGTTTATAGGTCTTACCGCTGATCTCCATGATTTCGCCGGGTGCTTCGCGGCAACCGGCGAGGAGTCCGCCGCAGATCACGGCGTCGGCGAGCGTGAGCGCTTTCACGATGTCGCCGGATTTGGTGATGCCGCCATCCGCGAGGAGCTTCACATTTTTGTTTTTGGCTGCCGTACTGGCGACGTAGAGGGCCGTGAGTTGCGGAATGCCGACGCCCGCGACGATGCGCGTGGTGCAAATCGAGCCCGGACCCTGGCCGATCTTGACGGCGTTGGCGCCACAATCGGCGAGGAACTCCACGCCGCCGGCACTCGTGACGTTGCCTGCGATAATGGTCAGCGCGGGAAATGAATCGCGCACGAGGCGCACCATCTCGCCCACGCCCGAGGTGTGACCGTGGGCGGTGGAAACGGCGACGGCGTCGATGCTTTCGTCGACGAGGTGACCGACGTGATCGATGATTTTGTCACGATCGAGCGTGCCGTCGGGCTTGCGCACCGGCGAAAGAGCGGCTCCGACGACCAGACGGAACTGGGAATCGCGCGCGGGTTTGCGGCGGGCTTTCGCCTCGCTCGTGATGCGCTCGACGTCCGAGGCGGTGATGAGGCCGCGCAGGCGGTCATCGCGATCGACGACGAGCATCTTGTTGATTCCGACATTCGCGGTAAAAAATCGGTCCGCTGCCACGATCGGATCTTGCGCCGCCGCACTCTCGAGCTCGGTGATCAGCTGCGCCCGCGGCGTCATGACTTCGGAGACGCGCTTCGATTTATAGCGGTCTTTTACGACATTGCCCGAAAGTAGCCCGGCGAGGCGGCCATTGGCGTCGACGACGGGAAACGTGGAAAACGCGAAACGCTTGGCGTCGATCATCGAAAGCAGATCGGCGATAAGTTGGTCCGGCGTGACGGTGATCGGATCTTGAATGAGGCCGTGGATGTGGCGCTTCACGCGGGCGACTTCCTTCACCTGCTCCTTCGACGGCATGTTGTAATGGATGAGTCCGAGGCCGCCGTTGAGCGCCATGCCGATCGCCATGCGCGATTCCGTCACGGTGTCCATGTCCGCCGAGATGATCGGAATGTGCAGCCGGAGAGAGTCCGAGAGACTCGTCGCGGTATCGGCGTCTTTGGGCAATATTTCCGAGTGCAGGGTGGCGAGGGAAACGTCGTCGAACGTCAGCGCCGTCGGCAGATTGGCCCGAAAAAAAGCGTCGGCCGGCAAATAGAACTCAGTATCCGCCGAGGCGGTGGAAGGCTTAGCAACCGGTGTCATGGTTGCCATGAACGGAGTAGGCCGGCGCGGACCAAGGGCAAATATAAAGTCGGTGTGAGTCTGAAGTAGTGCGCGGCTTCAAACCTCTGCGATGGCGCTCTTCGGGAGATTTTGTGTCCCTGCGCGGGCGGAGGAAGGACCCCGAGTTCCCAGAGAGCAGCGTACTGCTTTTCTCTGCAGGTTCTGTGGCCTAGGTCTTGCGCGATACCCGTGTGGACTTTTCCTGGTCGCCGCTTTCTCGAAGGCGCGAAGTTAAATCTAGCTCGCGGGCGGGAGCGCCGTGCTACGTTTGTGGATTTGATTTCTTCACCGTCTCGGCGTCCCCTGTAAATTCGTCCATGAAATATCGGTTTCAATTTCACCGTTACCGCCTGCCGTTTCGGGCGGTGGTGCGGACGGCCCACGGCCTCTGGGCCGAGCGGGAGGGATTGATCGTGCGGTTGACGGATGAGTCGGGCCGAACCGGGTTGGGCGAGGCGGCGATGATACCGTGGTTTGGGACCGAAACGGTCGACGCGGGCGAGGCGGCTGCGCGTGACTTGGGCGAGTGGCTGGACGAAGAACGGCTGGCGCGCCTACCGGCGGCGTTGCCGTGTTTTCGAAACGCCATCGCGGCAGCGCAGGCGGAAATAAAGGCCAAAACGGACCTGGAAAGTGAGGCGCGACCAAGTGGGACCGTGCATAACGCATCCTACCTCGGCGTGGCGGCGCTGCTCCCGGCCGGGCGCGCGGTGCTAGCCGCCATCGAACCGAAGGCCGAAGCTGGCTTCCGAATTTTCAAATGGAAAATCGGCGTCGGCGACGTGGCGGATGAACTGAGTTTGTTGGATGACGTGTGTGCCGCCCTGCCGGAAGGCGCGAAGTTGCGGCTCGATGCGAACGGCGCTTTGGATCGGAAGCGCGCGGAGCGCTGGCTCGAGCGCTGCGCGGAACGCCCCGTGGAATTTCTGGAACAACCCTCCTTCGCTGCACCTTCGCAGGGAGCGGCTCAGCGACAAAAGACCGACGATCTTTTGCGGGGATTGGCGGAAAGTTTTCCGACGCCGATCGCGCTCGATGAATCGCTGGTCAGCGAGGGGGACGCGGAACGCTGGATCGGGGCAGGCTGGCCGGGAATCTATGTCGTTAAGCCCGCGTTGTTCGGCGACGTCGCGGGCATCATGGCAAAGTTAAAACACGCGAAAGCCGACGTGGTGTTTTCGTCGGCGCTGGAAACCGCCGTGGGCGCACGCGCCGCGTTGCAGTGGGCGTTTGCGTGGCCGGGCGACCGCGCGCTCGGATTCGGGGTGTGGCCGCTGTTTGCGAATGCGCGAAACGATGGGCCCTACCTCGCGCCTTTTTTGCGCCGTGAAGATATGGAGCGAATCGACACGGAGGCCGTATGGAACGCGCTGAGTTGATCGCGGTGCTGCGCGCGACGGGCTGCGGCGAGGACCGCGGAGGTTTATTTTTCCTGTTCGACCCCTCCTTGGGATCCTCGGCGCGTCCGCAAATCGCAGGCCGGCAATCTGAAATCACCGACGGCTGGCTCTGCGTTGCCACGGGCGGCTCCAGCGGTGGTTTGAAATTTGCACGGCATGACGAACACACGTTGACCGCGGCCGTGGAAGGATTTCGCGCGCACTTCGAATTTGAGCGCGTGAACGCCGTGGATGTTTTGCCGGCGTACCACGTGAGCGGATTGATGGCGCGCGTGCGATGTGCCGCAACGGGCGGTCAACATGTGGCGTGGGATTGGAAGCAACTTGAAGCGGGTTCCCGGCCCCCAATCGCACAGGGCGAGAGTTGGGTGATATCGCTCGTGCCGACGCAGCTGCAGCGCTTGCTCGCGTCGGAAGCGGCGACGGCGTGGCTGCGAAGGTTTGCGGCGATTTTCATTGGCGGCGGGCCGGTGTGGCCCGCGCTGGCCGAAGCTGCGGCCAAGGCGGAGCTGCGGGTCTCGCTCTCGTATGGCATGACGGAAACGGCCGCGATGGTGGCGGCGCTGCGTCCGGAGGAATTTCTGGCGGGGGCGCGCAGTTCCGGTGCGCCGTTGCCGCATGCGCGCATCGATTTGGGTCCGGATGTGGCGCGGGTGCTCTCACCTCCCACAGAGAGCGGAATGCGGGGTGAGGGCACTCCGCCCCCATTTAGTCCAGAGGGTGTGGTGCGGGTCGCAGGCGAATCGGTCTTTCGCGGCTACTGGCCGGAGGCGTCGACCACCCGCGAATTTGCGACCGAGGACCTCGGCTATTTCGATGCGCGCGGCCATCTGCACGTCTCGGGACGTCGTGACGCGGTGATCATCACCGGCGGAAAAAAAGTGCAGCCCGCCGAAGTCGAGGCGGCGTTGCGGGCGAGCGGCGAGTTTTCAGACGTGGCGGTGATCGGCGTGCCGGACGCGGAGTGGGGTGAGACGGTGGTGGCCTGTTATCCCGCGACAGAGCGGACGCCGAATTTCGAGAAATCGATCGCGGGCCTGGCGGGGTTTCAGCGGCCCAAACGATTTGTCGCGATTGCCGAATGGCCGCGCAACGCGCAGGGAAAAATCAATCACGCTGAGCTCAGACGGCAGGCGAAGTAGGGCGAGTCGTCCGCCCGAGTTCCGGGAGCGAAGTCGCGGGCTGAAGCGCCGCGCTAGTCCGGTCCGCTCAGTGAAAATCATGCGAGGCCTGCGCGGGCAGATCGGCGGCGCGGAGCGGCTCGATCTGGTAGGCTTTGACGTGAATCACACGTGCCACGTTTTGCACGAACCCCGTGATGCGCAGCGCCGCCTCCTGCGTGATGACCAGCCGCAGTTTTTCGAACAACGACGGGACGACGACGGCGTTGGCGACACCGGTTTCGTCTTCGAGGCTGATGAAGACAAAACCTTTGGCGGTGCCAGGGCGTTGACGGCAAATGACCGAGCCCGCGATCGTGACGCGATCGCCGGTTTTTTTGTGCACCAGATCCCCTGCGCGACAAATCCCCGTGAGGCCGGGACGCAACAACGCCATCGGATGCGCGCCGACGGTGAGGTTCAGCCCGGCGAAATCGGCGGTGAGCTGTTCGGCCACCGACATCGCGGCCAGCGGCGAGGGCTCGTCTTCCGTCACCGCGAATTGCTTGAAGAGACTTTCTTCGTCCGACCACGCGGCCTCGACTTTCCACAGCGCATCGCGGCGGTCGTGCGTGATCGCGGCCAAGGCGCCAACCGCGGCGAGAGCGCGGCGTTCGGTGGCGGTGAAGTCGGTGCGTCGAAGAAAATCGTCCATCGACGCGAAGGCGCGATCATCGCGCGCAGCGAGCAGGGCGGTGACGGCCGATTGGCGCACGCCTTTGACGTAGCGCAGGCCGATTCGGATGGTCCTAGCTTCGATGACGGTGCAGTCCCATTGCGAGGCGGCCACACAAACGGGCTGGGCGGTCACGCCATGGCGGCGTCCGTCCTGCAGCAAGGTGGCGGGCGAGTAAAATCCCATCGGCTGGTTGTTGAGCAGGCTCGCTAAAAATTCGGCTGGCCGGTGAATCTTCAGCCACGTGCTGCCGTAGGCCAGCATGGCAAAACCGATGGCGTGGGATTCGGGGAAGCCGTAAGCGGAAAATGTCGCGGTCGCACGGACGACTTTTTCGACGACGTGCTCCGCGTGGCCCTGCCGGCGCAATGCGGCAGAGAGTTTTCCCATGCATGTAGGTAAACGGGAGGGATCCTTAGTGAAACCCATCGCGCGACGGAGCTGTTCGGCCTCGCCGCCGGAAAATTTGGCGAGCTCGATGGCCAGTTGCAGGAGCTGCTCCTGGAAAAGAATCACACCGCACGTGCGTTCGAGGATGGGTTTTACGATGTGCTCGACGCTGGGGTCGATGTAGTCGGGTTTTTCCAGGCCTTCGCGGCGCCGGATGAGAGGATGGACGAGCTCGCCGGTGATCGGTCCGGGGCGCACGATCGCGACCTGCATGGCGAGATCGTAGAGATTGCGCGGCTTGAACCGCGGGAGCGTCGCCATTTGCGCGCGGCTCTCGATTTGAAAAACACCGACGGTGTCGGCGGCGCGGATTTTTTCGTAGGTCTCCGCATCGTCGGGCGGAATATCGCTGAGGGCGCGGATGGTTTTGTCGCCGCGGGCCGCGCAGAGCTCGATCGTATCCTGCATTGTGGCCATCATGCCGAGACCGAGGAAATCGATTTTTACGATGCCGAGATTTTCGCAGTCGTCCTTGTCCCACTGGCAAACGCTGCGGTCGGGCATGGTGGCGGGTTCCAAAGGTACGACCCGGTCCAGCTGACCGCGGCAGATAACCATGCCGCCGGAATGCTGGCCGAGGTGACGTGGGAGTCCGCGGCTGAAAAATTGATGCAGGCGCGCCATCGCCTCGGCGCGCGGGTGCTCGGCGGCGATGCCGGACATCGCGAGCTGTTTTTTGAGTTCGATCGTTGGGGGGAAATCGCCGCTGGCGTAGAGGCTGGAAAAACGGTCGAGCGCGTCTGCGCCGAAGCCGAGGACTTTTCCAACTTCACGCACAATGCTGCGACCGCGATAGGTGATGACGTTGGCGGTCATGGCGGCGCCGCGCCGGCCGTAGCGTTGGTAAACTTCCTGGATGACCGACTCGCGGCGTTCGCCGCTCGGAAAATCCAGATCGATGTCCGGCCAGGAAGGATGGCCATCGGGACCGACGCGGCTGTCGTTGAGAAACCGTTCGAAGAGCAGGCGGTTTTTAATGGGATCGACCGCGGTGATACCGAGCACGTAGCAGACGGCACTGTTGGCGGCGCTGCCCCGGCCCTGCACCAGGATGCGCTGCTCGCGGGCCCACTGGCAGATGTCCCAAACGATCAAAAAATAGCCGGAGAATTTCAGCTTCTGGACGAGCGCCAGCTCTTTTTCGAGCTGATCGGTCCAGCGGGTAGACAACGCGCCGACTTTTTTGCGTGCAGCCTCGTAGGTGACGCGACGGAGCAACTGATCCATGGTTTCGCCATCGACCGTCGGATAGCTGGGGAACTCGTAGCCCAGTTGCTGCAGCGTGAACTCGATTCGGCTTTCAAGGCGGCCAGTATTTTCCAGCGCGTCCGGCAGATCGGCGAAGAGCGCCTGCATGAGGGCGGCGGATTTCAGGTAACGCTGGGCGTTGACCTCGAGGCGGCGGCCCGCGGCGTCGAGCGTGGTGTGCAGACGCAGACAGGTGAAAACGTCGGCCACAATGCGGTGGGCGGGATGCGCGTAATTCACGCCGCCGGTGGCGAGCAACGGCAGACGGCGCGCGGATGCGAGATCGCGGAGGAACGCGACTTCCTGCTCTTCGCCGCGGCGGCGGTGACGTTGGACTTCGACGAAGAGTCGGGCGCGCGATGGGTCGGAGTCGGCGCCGAAAATCGCGGTGAGATGATCGAGGGCGTTGGCGGCAGCGGCGGAACCTTGCGTTTGCCAGGCGCGGCGGACCGGACCTTCTTCGTCGCCCGTGAGGGCGATCAGGCCCTCGGAAAAACGCGCGAGTTCGGCCCACGTGGCGAAGCACGGTCGTTTGCGTTCGCTTGAAGCCGGATCGGTCCCGGGGGCACGGGGCGTGAATTTCGCCTCGGTGATGAGCTGGCAGAGATTTTGATAACCCGTGCGCGTGGCGACGAGCAACGGAACGACGCTGCCATCTTCCATCGTGATTTCGGCGCCAACGCGCGGAGTCACGGCGAATTTATTTTCGTGCGCATGGCCGTAAAATCGCGGCGCGCCGTAGAGCCCATCGCGATCGAGCAGGGCGACGGCGGGCAGGCCAGCCTCGAGCGCAGCCTGGATCAGATCTTCGGGAATGGAACCACCCCGGAGAAAACTGAAAGCGCTGCGGGCGTGAAGTTCGACGTAGGGCATCGCGAAGAGCAGGCGCAATTTCAGAATCGAAATGTGGGCGGAGTGCGCTCGCCCCGCATGGCCGCCACTTCATCGGCGACGCGAAGCGGGGTGATAGCACCCCGCCCACATGGATTTCGGGGCTTCGCGATTCGTAAATCGTAAATCTCAAATCCAGAATTCATCTTAATCGTACTCGCCTTCGATGAAGTAGGCGTCGCCGATCAGGAGCAGGCGGTAGAGGCCGCCCGCGGCGAGAGCGATGTCCCAATCCTGGCGTTGCCACGCGCGGTCGTTTTGCCACCAGTCGCCACTGCTCGGCCAAGGACCGACGTGACGCACGATTTCGCCGTGGAAGGCTTCGGTCCAAAGATACGTGGGACGTCCGGCCGTGAACTCGAGCCGCACCGGAAGCGGCGGACGATAACGTCGCAGCGGGAGTCCCACGTCGGGATGGAGAGGAGCGGCGGCGGGCGCCGCGATCACGACGGCGGGCGTGGTCAGTGTCACGGCGTCGGCGCGATGGGTGTCATCGCATTGCGGCGTGCCGACGCGGTCGGAGCTGATGATTGCCATGGCGCGCGCGAGGGTCTCGGCAAAGCCATGAGCGTCGCGCAGGCCGCTTTCAAAGAGGGCTTGCTGGCGGACCAGCGGCCGCGTCGGCACGAGACGAAGCGAAAGCGCGGAGATGGCGGTCGCGGTTTGCAGCGATTCCAGGTGCGTGTGCAGTGGGCGAAAAAGAATCTCGGGATCGGCGGTGGGCTCGGGCAGGCGGAAGGTGCGCGCGTGCCTGGTCTCGTCCTCGAGAAACAACGTCATTTCGACTTCGGCGGTGGCGAGTTGAGCGGCGTTCAATTCCAGCGTGAGACGATCAAGAAAACGGCGCGCGACGAAGAGGAGCGGCTCGAGCGTTTCGAGCGCGTCGGCGAATTCCATTTCGGCCGAAAAGTTGCGAGGGAGTGCGACGGGACGCAGGGGCCGGGGTGCGCCGCCGCTGGCGCGATGCCACAGGGCAAGGCCCTCGGCGCCGAAACGGCGGACGATTTCGTCGCGGGGCAGCGTGATGAAGTCGCCGATCGTACGCAGGCCCCAATGCGCGAGCACGTTGGCGAGTTCCGCTGACGGATCGGCCGTTATGAGTGGCAGCGGAGCGAGAAAAGCTGCGGGTTCTTCGACCCGGAGAACGTTTTTCGCGGCGCGGGCGGCGTAGAGTGCGAGCAACGGCGTGGCCGCGAGGCCGCAGGTTGCAGGCAAGCCGAGGCGGGTTAAGGCGGCGACGGCACTCGTGGCGGCGGAATAGATTTTCGCCGGATCGCAGCCTTGGAGATCGACGCTGCAAATTCCCGGAGCGGTGTCTTCGACGCGCGGCGAAAGCGTGAACCCGATGGCGAGCAGTGTGCCGCGGGCTTCGGCTTCGGCGGCCGCTTGTACGGTACGGATGAGAAGCGAAGGGCAACGGGCGACGGCTTGAGGCGCGGTCATGCGCAGCTCCACGCCGGCGGCGCGAGCGCGGGAGTTCAGCGCTAAAACCACGGATTTTTTAGTGGTGCTCGCGAAGAGCGCGGCCGGCCGGTGAGCATCGGCTGGATCGGTGCGCAGCACCGCCTGCAGGGCGAAATCAGCGAGGTGCAGGACGGCAAACATGGCGCGCGGACGGCGTTAAGCAGTCGCATGGATTGAGACGGTACGCTGACGCTGAACTGTGATCGTGAGCGCCGTCGTGAGCGCCGGTCGGGCCGTGGAGAGCGCGGCAAAATCGAGGGAACGGTTGAGCGTAAGGCGGAGCTGCGCGCTGGGCACCGTAGCCGTCGAGGTGAACGCGACAAAAGCGGCGTTGGTCTGCTCGGCGGCGCGTTGCAGACGATACCACGTGCGCGACGCGATGCGGCGCAGGTCGCTGGCCGCGGCCCGGCGAAGATCGAAGATGACGAGTTCAAGATTGGCGTCGCGCGCGCAAAGATCGGCGACCGCCATGGCCTCGGCGATTTGGCGGCAGCGCAACCACACGAGGCAGCGGAGATCGTCGGCCGGCCACGAACCGGGGTCGAAGCTGTCGGAGGTATCGATCAAGGCGACGCGTCCAGCGCTGTCGCGCACCGCGTGCAGGAGCTGGCCGAGGAAAAGTTCTCCGCCACAACTGGGAACGGAGCAGACCAACTCGGTCAGGGCGTGGCGCGGCAAGCCGCCCTGGGTCGCTTCATCGAGGCCCGCGATGCCGGTTGGCAGAGTAGAGGAGGGAGGCCTCGCCGCCTGCGGAAAACGTGCGCTCAGGAGTTGGCGAAGCGAGGCGAGGGCAGAACTGGAGGCGGACGCGGACAAGGTCGGAGGGGCACAGCGCGAAGAAGATCTTCATGCGTTCAGAACAAAATTTGGGAGTGAGCCGCCGGGCTGAAAATCAGTTGGAGGCTTTGCGGATCAGGCCGACAAACACGCCCTGGGATTCCAGGCCTCGGGTCGGCACGATGTCGGCGTAGCGCCGGTTTTCGGCGCGCAATAAAAGTCGGCCGTGCTCGCGGACGAGGCGCTTGAGCGTCGTGTCGGTTTCGTCCACGAGGGCCGCGATGATGTCGCCTGGTTTTGGCTCGCGGCGCTCCAGAGCGACGAGATCGCCATCGAGGATGTTGGCGCCCGTCATGGAATCGCCGCGCACCCGCAGAAACCAAAAATAATTAGCCCGGGCGCGGCGCACGCCAAAAAGCGCGGGATCGACGACGATCGTTTCATCTGGCGTTTGTTCCTGCATGGCGGGCAGGCCGGCGGGGATGGTGCCATAAATTGAAGCCTCGAACAAATGCGTCTGCACCCCGGCGGCTTTGAGGCCCCATTTGCCGTCGGCCAGTTTCTCCAGCTGCCCTTTTTTCGCGAGGGCGCGGAGGTGACCCATCACCGTGGCCTGGCTGGCGCTGAGCTGTCGCCCAATCTCGCGGGTCGAGGGCGGCACGGCGTTGCTGCGTTGATGTTGCTTAACAAAATCGA
>CAIXKG010000175.1 GCA_903919985.1 uncultured Opitutia bacterium
CACATGGACATCATGTATGACCTGCTCACGATGGCGTTCCAGACCGACTCGACCCGCATCGCCACGCTCCTGCTCGCCGGTGACGGCACCAACCGCGCCTTTCCCGAGATCGGCATCCCCGAGGGCCACCACTATTGCTCCCACCATCGCCAGAACCCCGAGCTGATGGCCAAGGTCGCGTCGATCGACCTCTTCTACATGCAGCACTTCGCGCGCTTCCTCAAGAAGCTCGACGAGACGAAGGACGTGGACGGCCACTCGATCCTCCACAATTCGATGATCGTCTACGGCGGCGGCAATGCCGACGGCAACCGCCACACGCATGACAATTTGCCCGTGATCCTAGCCGGAAGCGGTGGCGGTTCGCTCACTCCGGGCCGCTACGCGCCCATGGGTGGCAAGCCGATGTCCAACCTGTTCCTGAGCATGGCCGACCGCATGGGCGCGACAGACGTGGCGCGCATCGGCGATTCCACCGGCCGCCTGCAGGGCGTGTAAGCCTGCAGACGGATTGGTTTCGCGCACAGGCACGGAGGCGCAGGGGAAATCCAACGGACTTAATACTCAACCAGCAGGGCAACGGCCCCGTGGGTCTCCACTTTCGTGCCTGTCGAGGAAGCGCCGATCCGACTTGGGAGGCCTTAAATCGGGCCGGTTTGTTTGCCTTTTGAATTTCGCAAGGCTCACAAAACAGACCCCCACGCGCAGAAAATTGCCCAAAAAAACCTTGGCCAGCAAAGCCAGCCAAGGCGTTTAGAACTTCATGAAGCGTGATCGTTATAACGCAGCCACAAGGTCAGTTCCGATTTCATGTGTCGCGGGCAAGAGGTTGAACCAATCGGACACCGCCTTCATGGAAATTTCACCCGGCCGCAAAGGCAGCAAGGCGCGCAAGGTCGAATGGAAAGCCAAGCCCTGCGAGCCGGCGAAATAAAACCCTGCCCGCCGCCCTTTAGACGGTGAAAAGTTCCTCGGGCTTGAAGAACCGCGCGAGCTCGACCTTCGCGTTGTCGACCGTGTCGGAGGCGTGGACGACGTTTTTCATCATCTCCGTGCCGAAATCACCGCGGATCGTGCCTTTCGCGGCTTTGCGCGAATCAGTCGGCCCGAGGAGATCGCGCACGCGCTGCACGATGTTGGCGCCCTGCATGGCGATCATGATGACGGGGCGTGACGCCATGAACTTCTCGATCTCAGGATAAAACGGCTTGTCCGCCACATGCGCGTAGTGTTCGCGCAGCAAGGCCGGCGAAAGCAGGGTCATTTTGCAGCCGATAACATCGAAGCCCGCGGCCTCGAAACGACTGAGCACCGCGCCGACATGGTGCTGCTCCATGCAATCCGGCTTAAAAATAACGAACGTTTTCTCCATATGAACGGGCGATCCTAGAATTCCCGACGCGTTTGAAAAGCCTAGAGTTGGAAGCGCGACGCACAACGGCGCCCCCGCATTGAGTTGTGATTCCAATTCACGGATGGAGGCGAGGTGCCCTCGCCCCGCTTCCATCAGTCTGCAGTCCCAATACGTGTCGCAGCGCCCCTTCGAGCGAAGGCTGGCGAAATGAAAAACCGGTCTGCTCCAACTTCCCGGGGACCGCGCGCACGCTCCCCAGCACCGTCTCCTCGCCCATCTGGCCGAAAACGAATCGTAAAGCCCACGCAGGTAACGGCAGCACCGCCGGCCGATGCAGCACGCGCCCCAGCGTAGCGGCGAACTCCGCGTTCGTCACTGGCCCGGGCGCCACCGCATTGAACGCGCCCCGCCAACTCCGGTCGCAAATAGCGCGCGTATAAATCGCCAGCAAGTCATCGGGACCAATCCAGCTCATCCACTGCCGGCCTGACCCGATTCGGCCGCCCAAGCCGGCCCGAAAAATGGGCGCCATCTTGGCCAGCGCTCCACCGGCCGGCGTTAAGACCACGCCCGTGCGCACGCACACCGTGCGCAGGCCAAGTTTCTCCAAGGCCAACGCCTCGCGCTCCCACGCTTCCACGACATCGGCCAAAAAACCCGTGCCGCGTTTTTCCTCGTCTCCCATCGGATCGTCGCCGCGCTCACCATAAAAACCCACGCCCGAAGCACTCACCAAAACTTCCGGGCGGGCGGCGGGAGCCAACGCCGCGATCGCCGACGCCAACGTGCGCGTGCTTTCGAGGCGGCTCGCCAAAATTTCGGCCTTCCGCGCGGCCGTCCAGCGGCCACCCGCGATATTTTCCCCCGAGAGATTCACCACCGCGTCGACGCCCGCGAGCGCAGCCGGATCGATTTCACCTTTCGCCGGATGCCATCGAAACTCATCCCGCCCTTGCGGCTGGCTCCGCACCAAACGCCGGACTTCATGCCCCTGCGTTTGCAAAAACGCCGTGAGCGCACGTCCAATCAAGCCTGACCCACCGGAAATCAGCACCCGCTTTTTTTCGCCGGGCTGGGCCCGCTCCAGGTCCGCTTTGGTCACGGCGTGACGGTAAGCAAAGGTGCGCTCCAGTTTTCGACGCACGAAACCAGCTCCGCCCCACCGCCCGACCACTCCACCCGGCAAACGGTAATGAATTTCATCGGTCAGCACGCACGCCGTCGGTCCCGCGGGTTCGATCAGATGCAGATGCTCCCACTTCGCGAAGGGACCGTGCACCTGCACATCCCGGAACTGCCGGCCTGCGATATAATCGCGATGCAAAATCTCCCACCCCGCCCACGCCGGACCTACTTTCGTGCGCAACGTCACCCGGGCTCCATCGCGAATACCACCGTGGTGCGCTGTCACCTCAACGCGTTCCCAAGGAGGATTGAGCCGGGCAAACGCTCCGGGTCGCTCATGCCACGCGAAGACCTCCGCCGCCGGGCGCTCGATCCTCATCGTGCATTGGAAAATTTCGTCGGTCATCGTGGTCAGCTTGAGGTCGGGCGCGAATTCAGCCCGCGTCATGCCACCCAGCCTGCGGGCTAGAAACTTGCGCTACCTCCGCTCCGGGAGCGCGCAGTTGTTTAAGCGCGGCCAGCGCCTCGCTTCTCGCCCGGGCATGGTCGACGATCGGATGCGGGTAATTTCCCCCGAGTTTCACGCCCGCCGTCGCAAGCACGTGCAGCGGCGCTTCCCACGGCGCGTGGATATTTTCCGCCGGCAATTTCGCCAACTCCGGCACCCAGCGACGCACATAGTCGCCGGCGGAATCGAATTTCATGCCCTGAAGCACCGGCGCGAAAATCCGAAAATACGGCGCCGCATCCGCGCCGCAGCCGGCGCTCCACTGCCAGCCCAGCGTGTTGCTCGCGAGATCCGCGTCCACGAGCGTATCCCAAAACCACGCCGCCCCGTGCGTCCACGGCAACCGGAGATGCTTCACCAAAAACGAAGCCACCACCATCCGGACCCGGTTGTGCATCCAGCCTGTGTGCCAGAGCTGCCGCATGCCGGCGTCCACGATCGGATAACCCGTTTGGCCAAGCTGCCACGCCCGTAATTTCGCCCCGCCGGCATCAGCCGCCCACGGGAAATTTGCAAACTCAGCGCGCAACGGCCGTTCGGGCGTATGCGGAAAATGAAACAGCAGGTGATGCGCAAACTCGCGCCACCCGATTTCGCTCAGAAAAACCCGCGCGCCATTGCTCGGCGGAAACACCCCCGACTCCTTCGACTGCGCCGCCACCGCCGCCCACACCTGCCGCGGACTCAGTTCCCCGAAATGCAGCCAAGGCGACAGCATCGACGTGCCGTCTAGGTCAGGCCGATTGCGCGCGTCGGCATAGCCTTCCATCGCCCGCGCCGTAAATTTTTTCAAACGCGCCGCCGCACCCGCTTCACCCGGTTGCCACGTTGGCCCGAAGCCCACGTCCCACGCGATCGTCGGCAATAACTCTAATTCTGCGAGTGCGAGCGAATGAGGCCGCGTGGGCGGCTCCGGCCAAGCCAGTTTGGTCGCGAGCTTTGTCGCCGGTGGTACAGGTAATTCCAGGCAATGCTTCCAGAAGGGCGTGAACACCTGAAAGGGCCGGCCTTGTTTGTTCTGGATCGTGTGCGGCTCGAAGAGCAGCGCACCGTTGAAACTCTTCACCTCGACGCCCGCGGCCGTGAGCTCCGTTTTGATCGACGAATCCCGCGCGATCACGGCGGGTTCATAGCGACGGTTCCAATAAACTGCGCCCGCGCCGAGCTGCCGCACGAGCGTTTTCAAAACTGCGCCCGATTCGCCGCGGGCCAACACCAGCTTCGAGCCCAGTTCACGAAGACTCGCGTCCAGCGCCGCCAAGGCATGATGCAACCACCACCGGCTCGCTCCGCCTAATTTCCAGCCCGCCTCGCCCAATTCATCCCAAATAAAAACCGCAACAACCGGGCCGCCCCGGGCCAACGCCGCCTGCAAAGCCGGGTTGTCTTGCAAGCGCAGATCCTGCCGAAACCAAAGAAGCACGGGTGTCACGGACATGCGGTCGAACCAGTATGCGCGACGCTTCGCATTGCAAGCGCATCGCGGTGATGGAGAATTCCGTGGACCGTGCCTGAAAAGCGGAGCCCGGAGGTACGGCGGCGTATCCCTAACCGGCCACTGCGACTCGGCGTAAAAAGAGAGCCACGCCTCACCGGCGCGTTAAGGACAACGCGCCCTACCTTTTCAGGACTGCATCGCGCGCCGGCCGCGGAAAACCCCTCTCACAGCGCGTCACTGTAAAGCGTCTCGTAGCCCAACGAGGCCTGCTTCCAGCTGAAATCCCGCGCCATGGCCCGCTGTTGCGCGGCCGCGTACCGCGGCTTGTCGACGAATAATTTAACCGCCCGCGCCAGCGCATCCCCGAGGCCTTCAACGGTAGGGGCGCACATTAAACCTGTCCCCGCGGTCGGATTCGCGTCCGCGTCGATCACGGTGTCCACCAGTCCACCCACGCGACTCACCACCGGCAGCGTGCCGTACACCTGCGAGTACATTTGATTCAACCCGCACGGCTCGAAAAGCGACGGCATCACAAAAAAATCGCTGCCCGCCTCGATCAGGTGGCTCGCCGCTTCGTCGAGTTTCGCGCTGAGCGCGATCTTCTGCGGCGCCCGCGCCACCAGCCCACGCACTTCGTCTTCGAGTCGCTTCGAGCCCGAACCCAGCACAACGAGTCGCACGTCTTCGTGGAGAAAAAAATCACGATTCGCCAGCAGGAGATCGATGCCCTTCTGCTCCGCGAACCGGCAGACCATCCCAAAGATCGGACCCTTGAATTTCGCGTCGAAATCGAAGCGTTTCAATAGCTCGGCGCGGCACGCGGCCTTCCCGCTGAGATCAGCCGCGGTGTAGCGCGCCGGCAGATGAACATCGATCGCCGGATTCCAGATCGAGTTATCCACGCCATTCAGGATTCCAGAAAGATCCTCCAGCCGCGTCTGCACCACGCCGTCCATCCCACAGCCGAATTCCGGCGTTTGAATTTCCTGCGCGTACCGCGGGCTCACCGTCGTCACGCGGTCCGCAAAGAGAATACCGCCTTTGAGCAGGCTGATCTGCGAATAATACTCGATGCCGTCGATCTGGTAGAGTTCGTCGGGCAGGTTCGTGAGCGCAAATTTCGCCGCCGGGAAAAGCCCCTGATAAGCAATGTTGTGGATCGTGAACACGGTCTTCAACGCGAGCGTCACGCCATGCCGGCGCTCCGCATCGCGGAGCATCAGTGGCAGCAAACCCGCCTGCCAGTCGTGCGCGTGCACAATGTCCGCCTGAATATCGAGCAGGCGCAGCGTCTCCGTCACGGCCTTGCAGAAAAAAATAAAACGCTCGGCGTTGTCCTCGAAATCCCGCTCACGATTGCCGTAAGGCGCGAGGCGGTCGAAGAACTCCTCCCGGCAGACGAGATAAACCGTGAGATTTTTCCGCGGGGAAAAAGCTTTGATCTCACCCGAGGCGAACTGGTCGCCCAATTCGATTTTGAGGTGGAGCTTTGAGGTCGCGCCGGCTGCATCGCGATGGTCGAGGGCCGCACGGTAGCCAGGGAGAAAAATCGAGACCTCATGTCCCCGATCGGCCAACGCTCCTCCGAGCGCGCTCACCACATCAGCGAGACCTCCGGTTTTGACGTAGGGGAACAGCTCGCTGGCTGCATGGACGATTTTCATCGCCCAGCGCTAGACATGCGTTTTCGTTTCGCCAATCCCAAAGCTCGGCCTGCGCGTCGGCTCTCGGACAATTAACATGACTCTCCGTGACCGCCTGCTCGCCAAGATGCGCGAGCCCAATTTTCGACCCGCCAGTGAATTTACCCTCAGCCGTCTGCTCGGCCTGAACAAAAAAGAGAAAGGGCCGCTCGCGGCCGAAGTTCGCCGCCTGCTCGCCGCCGGCGAAGTTCGCGTGATCCAAGGGGAACGACTTCAGCTCGCCAATCACGACTCCAAACCCGCCGCGCACGACGTGAAGGCCCGCTTCAAGGCGCACGTCCAACAACGCGCCGTCGTGCAGTCGCGCCCGATCTTCAAACCCGTTCCTCGCGGCGGAGTGCCCCCCGCGCCGCCGACGTTTGCTCCGGCCGCCACGGCCGCTTCCGCCCCAGCGCCCGCCGCCGCCCCCAAGAAAAAATTAAGCCGCGATCGGGCCGCGACGACGCCAGAGCCGCAAATCAATCCCGGCGAATCGATCGGCCGCATCCAATTCCGCGCGGGCGGCTCCGCGTTCGTCATGCCGGAAAACGATCCGCGCGGCCGCAACGCGCCGTCGATGCAAATTTTCCCCGAAGATACCGGCGTCGCCCTCCCCGGCGATCGGGTCGTCGTCCGCGCGTATCCCGGGCGCAAGGGCCGCAACACCGGCGAAACCGTCGGCCGCGTCGTCCGTATCGTCACCCGCGAGAAAACCTCGATCGTCGGCAATGTCGTCCGCATGGGAAAAAATCTCGCGGTCATACCCGACGATCCGCGTTTTTCCCGGCAAATTCTCCTCACGCCGGCTCCGCGCCGCGCTCGCACACCAGCCGGACCGGCGGATGCGTCCGCCCCTCTCCCTCCCGCCGTGCAAGAGGGCGATAAAGCGGTCGTTAACCTCCACGACTGGACCGAGCCCAACCGTCCCCTCACCGGCGACGTGACCGCCCGCCTGGGCCGCACGCACGAGCCGCGCGCCGAATTGCTCGGGCTCTACGAAAAATATAATCTCGCGACGCACTTCCCGTCCGAGGTCGAACGCGAGGCCGCCATACTGCCGGATCGCGTGCCGGCCGCCGACGCCATCGGCCGCCTCGATTACCGGGAGCGGGCCGTGTTCACCATCGATCCCGATGACGCGAAGGATTTCGACGACGCGCTTTCCTACGAGACCGAGGAGAACGGCGATGTCCGTATCGGCATTCATATCGCCGACGTGTCGAGTTACGTGCGGCCCGGCACGGCGCTCGACATCGAGGCCCAGAACCGCGGCAACTCAACTTACCTGGTTGGCACGGTCATTCCGATGCTGCCGGAAAAACTCTCCAACGGATTGTGTTCGCTGGTCGAGGCGCAGGACCGCCTGTGCAAAGCCGTCTTCCTGACGTTTGGTCGCAACGGCAAAATCAGCGGGACGACGTACGCCAACACGATCATCCGCTCGCGCAAGCGACTCACGTACAAGCAAGCCTACGCATTCCTTTTCACCGACGATCTGGCAAAAATCCGGGCGCTACCGCTGCCGCCGAAGCATCAGACGGGTTCGACTGGCCGCGCGCTGCGCGAACTTTCCGACGACGAATTGACCGATCTGCAGACGTGGATTCGGGCGCTCTGGAAAATCGCGAGCCGACTCCGTAAAGATCGCATGGCGCACGGCAGCCTCGATCTCGACATGCCCGAGACGAAAATCTTCGTCGACCCCGAGGGCTACGCCGATCGCCTCGAGAAAATCCAGCACGACGAAAGTCATCAGCTCATCGAGGAATTCATGCTCGCGGCCAATGAAGCCGTCGCGCGGCTCACGCGGACGCAGCGCCTGCCTGCGCTCTATCGCGTGCACGATGACCCCGACGCCGAACGTCTCGCCGAATTTCGCCAGCTGCTCGGTACGTTTCAAATTCAAGTCGGCGATCTCACCATCCGAAAGGAAGTCGTCCGCCTGCTCGAAATTTTAAGCACGCACCCGCAGGGTTACACGCTGCGCAGCCAGCTGCTGCGGAGTTTGCAGAAGGCCTGCTATCGTGCGTCGCCCGACGGCCACTACGGTCTCAACAAAAAAGACTACACCCATTTCACGTCACCGATTCGCCGCTACTCCGACCTGGCGGTCCACCGCGTGCTCCAGAGTTACCTCGTGAAGCACGAAGGCTACGCCCCGCAGCCCGGACGCGAAGCCGGCTACAATGCCGCCACCATGGAGCGACTCGGCGAACATCTCAGTCTCACCGAGCAAAACTCCACGCTGGCCGAGCGCGAGAGTGTGAAGATCAAGATCCTCGAATTCTTCGAGCGCGAACTGGACAAGAAGCCGCGCACGCACTTCACCGCGGTCATTACCGATGTGCGGCGCAACGGCTTCTTCGTCGAGCTCATCGAATCGATGACCTTCGGTTTCGTTTCAGCCAACGTACTCGGGGACGAAGAACTTCGTTTTGATGAAGAAAGTCGCGTCCTCACTGGCCGGCGCAGCAAGCGGCGTTTCGAACTCAACGGCCGCCTCGAGGTCGTCGTGGAAAAAGTCGATCGCTTCCAGCGGCTGATCGATTTCCGTCCGGCGGAGTGACGGGGCAGCTTTGTGTAGCGGCAGGCGTCCCTGCCTGCCGGG
>CAIXKG010000176.1 GCA_903919985.1 uncultured Opitutia bacterium
AACCGCGCTACGTCGCGAGTTTTTCGATCCGCCCAGCCAGAGCGACGTCCTTGGCCGTGACCTTCCCGCCGGCGTCGTGGGTGTTCAATCGCACCGCGACGCGGTTGTAGACGTTGGTCCACTCGGGGTGATGATTCAACGCTTCGGCTTCAAACCCGACGTGCAGCATGAAGGCCATCGCGGCCCGAAAATCCTTGAACGAATAGGCCTTCGCCAATGCGTCGCGTTCGAACGTCCAGCCCGGCAATCGGGCCAAGGCGCTCTTAATTTTTTTCAACGGCAGCGGTTTGCTCATGAGGCACCGGTGTCAGAGCGGCTCCGCGAGGTCAAACGCGGGGCCGAAATCCCGCGCGCGATTGCCGCGAAGGCTGCTTGTCAAACCGAAGCGCGACTCCCTAACGTTCGCTCCTCAGCATGAGTCAACCGCCCGCCCGCCCTGAGCCTGTCGAACGGGCGCCAGCCAACATCCCCAGGCACGTCGCCATCATCATGGATGGCAACGGTCGCTGGGCGAAACAGCGTGGCCTACCGCGGATCGAGGGCCACCGCCGCGGCGTCGAAACCGTGCGGACGACGACGTTTGCCGCCCGCGATCTCGGCGTGAAGGTGCTCACCCTGTACGCCTTTTCCGTCGAGAATTGGAAACGGCCGCAGGACGAAGTCGGAGGCCTGATGACCCTCCTTGAGTTCTACCTGAAAAAAGAGCTGAAGACGTTCATCCGCGACCGCGTCCGCTTGCTCACGATCGGCCGGACCGAGGAACTCCCGGCGAGCGTGCAAGAATTGCTGCGCGAAACGATCGCGGCGACCAAGGACTTCCACGACTACACGCTGGTGCTCGCGCTGAACTACGGCGCGCGCACCGAGGTGATCGACGCCGCCCAAGCCTACGCAGCTGCGGTGGCCGATGGACGTGAAAAACTCAACGACCGTTCCTGGGAAACGTTCAGCCGGTATCTTTACACGGCCGAACTGCCCGAGCCCGATCTTGTGATCCGCACGTCCGGCGAATCGCGGATCAGCAATTTTCTGCTGCTGCAAGCGGCGTACGCTGAATTTGTTTTCAGCCCGGTGCTCTGGCCCGATTTCACCAAGGACGACCTCGCGGCCGCGATCGCCGACTACGCGAAACGGGAGCGGCGGTACGGCCTCACCAGCGAACAGCTCAAACCGCCCGCCGGCGTTTCCGTCAGCGCTTAAGCGCACGCGCTTTCCCCGTGGCCAAACGCATTCTCAGCACCACCGTCCTCTGGCTGTTTATCATTGGCGTGTTGTGGTTCTTCCGGACGCCGGGCGCGCTCTTCCTCGTCGCGTTGATTTCCGCCCTCACGCTGCGGGAATTTTATCGGCTCATGGCCGCCGCCGGCTGGGCGCCGTTCGCCGGACTCGGGATGTTCTTCGGCACGCTCATCACGCTATCCCCGTATATCGAAATCCGATACGGCACGCCCGCGCACCCATTGCTCGCCCTCGCCGCGGTGGTCTTCGCCATCCGCATCGTCGCGGAGCGCACGCCGGAAAATCGCGTCGAGGCCCTCGCGTCCACGCTCTTCGGTTTGGTTTACGTCGGCGTCTTGCTGCAATATCTCGTGCGCATCCTGACGCCGTTGCCGAGCGACACGCTCACGCCGGATGGCCGGTTGTTACTCTGCTTGTGGCTCATCGCCGTGGCGAAATTCTGCGACGTCGGCGCCCTGCTCACCGGTCTCGCCATCGGCAAACACAAGATGGCGCCGGTCATCAGTCCGAAGAAAACATGGGAGGGCGCCATCGGTGGCGTGATCACGTCGATGGGCGTCGGCGCACTCGTGGCGTGGCTGGCGCGCGATCAATTTCCCGCGCGCATGACGCCTTTGTCCGGCGCGTTGATCGCCGCGCCGATTGCGGTGATCGGGATTGTTTCCGACCTGGTCGAGTCCGTCATCAAGCGCCGGGCCGCCATCAAGGACTCCGGCCACGTCATTCCCGGCATCGGCGGCATGTTCGACTTGAGCGACAGCCTGCTCCTCACCGGGCCCGTCGCGTATTTCCTATTTGGTCTGCGCTAAATCGCGCGCTCCTTCTGTGTCCGTCTCCACTTTTCCTCTTCGCAAACGCGTCGTCCTCCTCGGTGCCACCGGCTCCGTCGGCCAGAACGCGCTGCGCGTCATTGCCTCCCATCCCGACCAACTTGAGTTAGTCGCCATCGCCAGCCACAGCCGGTGGGAAAAACTCGCCGCCATCGGGCGCGAGTTTGGCGTGCGCCAAATCGGAATTTTCGACGAAGCCGCCTACTCGGCCGCGACGGCGCAACCGGCCGCGTTCCTGCCGGGCACGCATCTTGTCTGCGGTGTCGCCGGGCTCGCCGAACTCGCCCAGTTGCCCGAGGCCGACATCGTGCTCGTGGGGGTGGTGGGCACAGCGGGACTCGAACCCGCCCTCGCGGCGCTCGCAGCCGGCAAGGATCTCGCACTGGCGTCGAAGGAAATTCTCGTGCTCGCCGGCAAGTTTATCCTCGAGGCGGCGCACAGCCACGGCGCGAAGCTGCTGCCCGTCGACAGCGAGCACAACGCCGTCTTCCAATGCCTGCAGGGGCATCCGCATTCGACGGTGCGCCGGGTTACGCTGACTGCGAGCGGCGGTGCTTTTCGCGACTGGCCAGCCGAACGCCTCGCGCACGTGACCCCGGCCGATGCGCTCAAGCATCCCAACTGGTCGATGGGGCCAAAGATCACGGTCGATTCGGCGACGCTGGCCAACAAGGGCCTGGAACTCATCGAGGCGCAGTGCCTGTTCGGACTGCGGCCGGATCAGTGTGCCGCGGTGTTGCATCCGCAAAGCATCGTGCACGCCTTGGTGGAATTCACCGACGGCGCGATGCTCGCCCAGCTCTGTCCGCCGTCGATGACGTTTCCCATTCAGCACGCCCTGCTCCATCCGGCGCGCGCGCCCGGCGTAGATGCCCCGCTGGATTTCACCAAGTTGCTCTCTCTGGAATTTAGGCCGATCGACGAATCGCGTTTCCCGATGCTCCGACTGGCGCGTGAAACCATGATCGCCGGCGGCGTGGCCCCGGCGATTTACAACGCCGCCAACGAAGTCGCGGTCGCCGCTTTCCTGGCGGGCCAAATCCCTTTCCTTGCGATTTCCCGCGTCGTCGAACAAAGTCTCCGCACCATTCCAAACTTCGATCCTCCTGACCTGGACTCCGTCCTCGCTCTCGATGCCGAGGCCCGACGCGTGGCCGCCGAAGAGATCGCCAGCTCTTCCCTTCACTCCCTCAAAACGTAGCCGAAACTCCCATGGAGCTCATCACTTCCCTTTTCTCCAACGTCTGGTCCATCTTTCTCGTCGCCTTGTTTTTCGGTGGATCGATTTTTGTCCACGAGCTCGGCCATTTTCTGATCGCCCGCTGGCGCGGCGTGCATGTCGAACGATTCTCCATCGGCTTCGGCCCCGCGATCTGGTCCCGCCGCGG
>CAIXKG010000177.1 GCA_903919985.1 uncultured Opitutia bacterium
CATCGGGATCCTTGATCCACGCCTGGCGCGAGTGATCGATGCCGGTCTTGATCGGGCGCAAAATTTCCACCCCCCGCGTGCGGAGCTCGGCGCACGTTTCCTCCAGACCGAGCACCTCCAGGCAGAAGTGCCCGAAGTAGACGCCGTTATTCGGCTTCCGCGGCGTCGCGTCGCCACCCCAGAGTTTCACGGCTCCCGCCTGATCGAAGATTTCGATGTAGGTCGTGTTACCCAGATCGAAATAGTAACCGAACTGAAAGCCGTCGTCGTTGCGCATGGTGAACGCGATGGGAAAGCCGAGCTGGTCGCGGTAAAACGCGACCATGACATCGAGCTGGTGCGTGTAGAAACAGAGGTGGGCGAGTTGGCGGATAATCATGGGGCAGGTGCGAGCATGATGTTCTTCCGGGCCGCGTCGGTCGACTCCACCGCAGCTCTTCCAATAGCGCACACGTTCGATTCCAGCCGCGGGAGGAGAGTCCGCGTAAGTTTGAATCGCCACTTCACTCGATCGCCCCCACGGTCCCGGTCGTATTTTTTCAGGACCAGATCAACCCGACTCTCCTGTGCTCTCGTGTTTCCCTACCTCGCTATGAACTCGTTCCGTGCGTTTCGCCGTTTCTCCCTTCGTGACTTGGCGGTTGGCTGGCTGTGCGTCGCCGTCGCGTTGCGCCTTTCCGCCGCCGAACCAGGGGCGCCCGGCAGCCCCGCCCCGGAGCCAGCGCATCCCGCCTCGATTCCGCTTTGGCCCGACGGCGCGCCCGGCTCGGAAGACAAACGGGGCGAGAAAGAACTCGTCACCTACAAACTCTGGGAGGGCATCCACTACATCAGCGTCACCCACATTCACGCACCCACGCTCACTCCTTATCTGCCGGCGAAGGGAAAGTCGAATGGCGCGGCTGTAATCATCGCGCCCGGCGGCGGCCACACCAACCTCGCGATTGATACCGAAGGCTACAACGTCGCGCAGTGGTTCGCCGAGCACGGCGTCGCCGCGTTTGTGCTGAAGTATCGCCTCGCCCGCGCCCCCGGCTCGACCTACGCGGTGGAGAAAGAATCGCTCGCCGATGCGCAGCGCGCCATCCGTCTCGTACGCAGTCGCGCCACCGAATGGAACGTCAATCCCGCGGCCGTCGGCGTGCTGGGATTTTCCGCGGGCGGCGAAGTGATCGCGCGCGCCGCGATGCGCTTCGACGAGGGCCAACCCGCGGCCGCCGACCCGGTGGAACGCCAGGGCTCCAAGCCATCGTTCCAAGTTTTGGTCTATCCGGGCAACGCGCGCGTCGTCCTGCCCGAGTCGGGCTCGCCCCCGGCGTTCATGGTCTCCGCTTCCGATGACCGCGCGATCTCCGACAGCGTGGCCGAGCTCTATCTTCGTTTTCACAAGGCCAACGTCCCGGTGGAAATGCACGTGTTCGGATCCGGTGCACACGGTTTCGGCCTCGGGGTTTACCGGCCCATGCCGCCCGCCGCGTGGCCTGGCCTCCTGCTCACCTGGCTCGGTGACCGCGGATTCAGCTCCGCCAAATAAGGCGCCTACCGTCCATCGAGCGGGGCGCGCGGCGAACCCATGCAGAGGCCGACGGCCATATTGTTACCCGAGCAGCAGGGATAAGCGGCGGTTTGATAGGGTGCTGAGCTCCCCGGGTCGGGGTGAAGGGTGATGCGATGCAG
>CAIXKG010000178.1 GCA_903919985.1 uncultured Opitutia bacterium
ACCAGCAGGGTCATCGCCCGATAAAAAGCCGAACGCTGGCCCGGCTCGTTCGTGAACGCCGGCAGATGAAAGCCCAGCCACCACACGAGAAACATCGCGGCCGACGCGCCCAACACCGCGTACGTGTAACCGGTGCCGAACTTATCGGTGAACCGTTCGCTCGGCGCCTTCAGGTTTTGCGCGGTACGAATCAGGCGGATGATTTTTTGCAACGTGCTCTCGGCGGGCAATCGCGCCACCTCGAATTCCACCGCGCCCCATAAGTTCACGGTGCCGCTGAAGACCGCGTCGCCCTGGCCCTTTTCCACGGGCTGAGCCTCGCCCGTCAGGGTGGATTCGTCGCTCGCACTTCGGCCGGAGAGCACGGTGCCGTCCGCCGCAAACGCCTCGCCCGGCCTTACGCGCACGCGCTGACCGATCTGCAATATTTCCACCGCCACTTCCTTTTCACTTCCATCCGCCTGTACAATCGTCGCGTGCTTGGGGGCCGATTTCAGCAGCGCACTCACTTCGCGTTCGGTGCGGTCCATCGCGAACTCCTCCATCGCGCCCGACGCTGAAAACAAAAATAGCAGAAACACCGCCTCACTCCACGCGCCGATCGCCACCGCGCCCACCGCCACGATCAGCATGAGGAAGTGGATATCGATTTCGCGCTTCCGCAGATTGGCCCACGTGTCGACCGCGGCGTCCCACCCGCCCGCCAGCAAGCCCACGATCAAAAATCCTCGGGCCAGCGCTGGAATCCCCGGAGCGAAATAGCCCGAGAGCACACCCGCAAGACCCGCCACCCCGCACACCGTCGCGAGCGTCGCGAGCATCTTCCACTCCGATTTTTGGGTGGCTTCGCCGGCGGGATGCTCCGGCCATTCGAGCTCGCGCCACTGCCAGAGTTTTTCCGCCGTCACGCAACTGTCGCGACCAAGTACCATGCCCCCGCCCTCCTGCCGCAGCGAATAGCCCGCAGGGGCCAAGGTGGATTGCCGCGCCGCTAGCTGCTCTTCCACCGCGGTGATGGTGGCCGCGAGTTTTTCCTCGAGTAGCGTCAAATCCACGTCGCCGATGGTTGCCACCGCCATCGTGTGCGAGCTGGGATCGATTCGCACCGCGCTCACGCCGGGCTGGGTCCGTAGAAAACGAACGAGCTCCTCCACCCAGTTGTTTTCGTGCGAGGTCTGAGGTGCGGTCATCGGCCGTGAACTGAACGCAGCCCCCGCGATCCGGCAAACGCAATTACGGGGACGAACACGGCGTTGGGGCCACCAGCAGGCCCGAAAAAAAATCTTTGGGTCCGGGGCCGACACGATTGCGCCTAGGCGCGCGGGTGACATCGACGAAGCCCGGGGAAATTTCGCGCCGCTTTGTGGCCAACGATCCGGTGGTTTAGCCCCGCGAGCTCAGGCTATCCGGCAATTTCATTTGCGCCGTCTCCCGCGCGACCATTGGTTGGCAGACTTTTTTCCTGATACATGATCGGACTCCGCGATGACACTGCCTCCGCCCCACGGCCACCCAGCCGTGCGCCGGAGTTCGCCAAAAAAATCTTTGCGGAAGGCGGATGGCTGCACGATGGCCTAAAACTCGAGCACCGGCCGCAACAGGAATCCATGGCGCGGGCCATCGCCGCCGCGCTCGCCGACGACAGCCCATTGCTCTTCGAGGCCGGCACCGGCGTCGGCAAATCACTCGCCTACCTCGTCCCGGGCATAATCCACGCGGTCGACCAGGAGCGGCAGCTCATCGTATCAACCCACACGATTTCCCTGCAGGAACAGCTTGAATCCAAGGATCTCCCGCTGGTCCGCCGGCTGTTTAAGTCCACGCCCTCCCTCGCCCGCTACGCCGATTTCCGCCCGGCCGTTCTCCTCGGCAAGGGCAACTATCTTTGCACCACGCGCCTCGCCCAAGCCCTCGTCGACCGCGCCACGCTGTTCACCGACGCCGACTACGACGAACTCCAGCGCCTCGCCGCATGGGCCGAGACGACGGACACCGGCCTGCGTCATGATTTACGTCCACCGCCGCGCGCCGAAATCTGGGACGCGGTCAATGCCGACTCCTCGGCCTGCTCGCGCAAGCACTGCGATGGGGAGCGGTGTTTTTATCAGCGGGCCCGCGCCCGCATCCGTTCGGCCCATGTAATCATCATTAACCACGCCTTGCTCTTCGCGCTGATCAACTCCGGCGGAGCGAAGGCCACCGCCGCCTCGGCCGACGTTCGCGGCGTACTTTTTCCCGAGGATTTTCTGGTGCTGGACGAAGCTCACACCGTGCCCGAGGTCGCGACGGCCAATTTCGGACTTTCACTGAGCAGTTACGGTGTCGATCGCGCGCTTAAATATCTGTTTAACCCGCGCACTAAACGCGGTCTGCTGCGCAAGCTGGGCGGACCCGAGGCGCAACAGCTCGTGACCGATGCGCTCGACGCCTCCACTCAATTTTTCGGTTTTCTCGCCGATTCCCTTCTCGCGCAACGTGCGATCGTGCGCGTGCGCGAACCAGGCGTGGCCGAGCCCACGCTCGACGGTCCACTTGGCGCCTTGCAGCGGCTCGTGGCGAAACTGGCGGACAAGCTCGACGAGGGCCGGCCGCGCGACGAATTGCTCGAGCAGAAAGCACGACTCACCGGACTCCAGGCCGGCCTGACCGAATGGCTCAACGTCGCCAGTCCCGGTCACGTCTACTGGGGCGAGCGCGGCGGGCGGAAACAAACCATCGTCACGCTCCGAAGCGCGCCGATCGACGTTGCGCCCGAGCTGCGGCGGCATCTTTTCGGCTGCGGGGTGAGCGTGGTCTGCACGAGCGCCACCCTGGCGATGGGCGGGGAAATCACGCCCTTCGCCGCGCGCATCGGAGCCGACTCCGCGCGCGCCGAGGTGGTGCACTCGCCGTTCGATTTCGAAAAAAATATGCGGGTCTATGTAGCGGCCGACGTGCCGCTACCTTCGCCGCAGGAAGCGAAGCTATCACTCGACGCACTGACCGACTACATTCGCTTCTGCGCCCTGCGCGTGAGCGGCGGCTCCCTGGTCCTGTTTACGAGTTACAACGACATGCGCGCCATCGCGACCACGCTCGAGCCGGAGTTTCGCGCGGCCGGCCGGCCGTTTCTCATGCAAGGCGCCGAGCTCTCGCGCACCGAACTAGCCGACCAAATGCGCACGCTGGGCAATGCCGTGCTTTTCGGCACCGACAGTTTTTGGACCGGCGTCGATGTGCCAGGCGATTCGCTCGCGCAGGTCATCGTCACCCGGCTGCCTTTCGATCCACCCACCCATCCGATTACCGAGGCCAAGTGCGAGCATATCCGGGAATCGGGCGGAAACCCGTTTAACGAGCTCACGCTGCCCGATGCGTTGATCAAATTCCGCCAAGGCATCGGCCGATTGATCCGGACCCAGACCGATCGCGGGCTGATCACACTGCTGGACTCGCGGGTCCTCGCCAAAAGCTACGGCCGGCAGTTTATCGACTGTCTTCCGCAGCCTGAGTTTACCCGGTTGACGCGGGAAACCCGGGCGGAGCGATTTCATCCTTTCGCCTGATCGAGTGTCTCTCCAATTTTACCGTTCTAACGCATGACCAAGCTTCGCACCGCATCGCTTACGGATATCGGCCGTATGAGATCGGAGAACGAGGACGAGCTCCTCTACGACGAGAAAAGCCAGATTTTCGGAGTGGCTGATGGTGTGGGCGGACTGCCCGGCGGCGCGGAAGCCGCCCGCGAAACGACCCGGATCATCAGGCAAGAAATCACCTCGCAGCCGGCAAATGCGCCGCTCGAACTCACCCGCGCGGTGCACCGGGCGAACGATGCCGTGATCGCGCTCGGTCGTGTCATCAGCCCCGCCACCGGAATTGCATCGACCCTCACGTTTGGCTGCGTGCGGGACCAGCGCATGCTCATCGAGCGCATCGTGAAATTGGCGGTAAACCGTGGCGGACCGGACAACGCCACCGGCGTAGTCGTGATGGTGGACGCGGCCTAACATGGAGTCGCGCGTCGGACAATTTGAAGCGCTCGTCGCGAAAGCGCCCGAGAATGAACTTTTTCGTTTCAGCCTCGCGCGAACGCTCCTCACTGAAGGCCGCGCCGTGGATGCCATTCCTCACTTCGAGTTTTGCGTCGCAAAAAAATCCGACTGGATGATGCCACGTATCCTGCTCGGTAAATTATTATTGGGCCTCGATCGCCGCTCTGCCGCGCGGCCTCTGCTGGAAGATGCATTGCGGCTCGCGATCGAACAGAGTCACGAGGATCCCGAGCGAGAATTGCGGGCGCTCCTCGCGGAGATGGGCTGAGAGCGCGTCGAAAAATGCGTTCTGGTTCGCCATTCTGAGAACGGGAAAGAACGCGCAGCACTCGCTGCTGCGGCCCATAAAAACGGGAAGCGGGGCCGGGCTGATTGCGGCGAGTGATGCCATCATGCTC
>CAIXKG010000179.1 GCA_903919985.1 uncultured Opitutia bacterium
GCGTCAGCGCCCGCGTCTGGAATTGGTCCTGCCGGGCGGGATCATTGATGACGAGCCGCGTCTGAACCCAGTCCTGGCCCAGACCGTTCGAGAGGTAGTCGGCCCGTTTTTTCTCCACGCCCTGGCGGGACAACGTCCCCGTGACGAAATGCCGCCCGAACCAGCGCAACAGGCTGCCGTCATTTTGCTTCGTGAAATCGTGTTCGAGAAACAGGACGCCGCGGAGTGCATCGCGCTCGGTGGCCTCCGCCCGCGATCCCGTGTAGGGCGAGGCTCGGGTGTAGGCCTTGCCGGCGTTGGGGTTGGGTTGGCCGTCGGGAAGCAGCTTGCCGGCGTCGATCTGGAGGTTCGAGGTCGTGCCGAGCGCGGCGTAACGGTCGAAGTCAGACGACTCCCTAAAATACTGCAGATTGTAGCTGAGCTGATTGTTGAAGAACGAGTGCGTGAGCTCGGCGCGACCGTTCGTCCACTCGCGCCGTTCCCGCTTGGAATCGCCATCAAGCAGGTTGCGATAAAAATCGTAGATGTTCGGGTCGGTCAGCACCCGGTCCTGGTAGCGATCGGCAAACGGCAGTCCCTGCAGCGCCACGGCGGATCGGTAGCCATTGAGGAACACAGGGAGCACAGTGCCCTGGATGGAGGCGTTGCTGGAACCGTTCGCAAAGGGGACGTTGATCACTGCGGCGTTGCCGGCGATCCGGTAGCTGTTCGCGGAGTTGATCGCATTCTCGAAAATACTCACCGGCTGGGCTGAGCGATCCCACGCTTGCACGACCGTGCCGTTGCCCCAGGCGGTTGAGATCAGCGGATTGACCTTTTGGGCCGCGGTGCCGAAGCCAACGTTGAGCCAGCGCTGGTCTGCCGGGTCGTTGCGGCTGACCGTGTGACCCTCGAGTCCGCCCTGTGAGTTTGGCAGGAAGAAATAACTTAGTTGATCGATCGGCGGCTGGGCGCGGCGGGTGTTGGACTTCACGTCACCTTTCTCGACCGAGAGTTCTAGTTTGAGCGTGGAGTTTTGTGTTTGGAGAAAGCGCGGCGCGATTTTCGTCGTGAGGTAGATGCGATCGTCTTTCTTGAACGAGGGCTTCTGCTTGAATTTCTGATCGTTGGAGAGCAGGGCCACGCGCGTACTGAGCACGCCCTTGGAGAGCACATGATTGTAGTCGAGGCTGGAGCGGATGGAGCCGAACTCATCCATGCGGAGCTGAAGCTGTCCCTTGTTGCGATCGATCGCGCGCAAGTTGGAGGCGTTGATAATCCCCGCCGGGCTGCCGAGGCCGAAAAGAATGGAATTCGCGCCGCGGATCACGTCGATGCGATCCGTGTTATAGCCGTCCCACGGCGCGTCGCTTTTGAAATAGTTCAACGTGTTGTCGGCGGCGGCGAGGCCGCGGATGCGGGTGTTGCTGTTCCCTGAACCGAAGTTTTCGTTCTCCTCTCCTTGGGAGTTGGTGTTGACGAACGTGCCCTGCACGCCGCCAACATCGGTGTTCACGGTGAAGGCGAGCAGCGTCTCGTTGTCGAAGGCGCCGAGGTCATCGAGAAAATCTTTCGTATAGACGGAAATCGCCGAGCCGACGTCGGACAGATTCGTGCGAATGAGCGTGCCGCCAAGGGTGCTGGTAGCGACATAGCCAGTCGACGAATCGGCGCTGACTTCGAACGGCGCAAGCTTAAGCACCGAGTTGGCGGGAGCGGGCGTCGGCACCGTCGTCTGTGCAACTGCGAATCCCGCAACGGCGAGTGGCAAAATCACCGCGGCGCGAAGGCGGGCGCGTGGTATGGACGGAACGGGAACGCTGACTGTTGGCAGTTGGGGGATCATGTTCTGCGGGGGTGGAACTCTTGGGAAAAACTATCGCCAGTGGGGGGACAGGGGAACGGGCACGACACCGGAAGGTCGTTCGGGGCCAAACGAGGTAAAGGGTCACCAGACAATATCAGGACGGGCGGATGCCGGATAGCTATCCGTTAGTATAATGCAGCAGAGAGCGCCCGACACCGATCGCACCGAGTTACCCGTCCGCAGCCCGCAAGATGCCCGCGATGAAAGCTTGGTCGCTGCGCGGCGGGCTGATCGGACATTGTCCGCGCACGAGGTGCGCCGAGACGAAACTGAAACCGGAGGCCGCCGCCACTGCCCGATCAAAAACTCAGCGTGTTGCTGACGGTCCAAGAC
>CAIXKG010000180.1 GCA_903919985.1 uncultured Opitutia bacterium
CTCGCGCTACTTCGGGCATCGCCGATAACAACCAACGCTTCTTTCCGCTTTTCACCCCATGTCCTCCCATCCCCTCATTGTCTGCCTGACGATCTTAACCGTCGGCCTGCTGACACCGTTCGCCCGCGCCCAAGCGCCGGCGCTGCCGTCGAAGGAAAAATTTCACCTCTTCTTGCTCGTGGGTCAGTCGAACATGGCCGGCCGCGGCGTCGTTACGCCCGCCGATCAAGTGCCGAACCCGCGCGTGTTGATGTTGAACAAAGACGGCCAGTGGGTGCCTGCCGTCGATCCGATGCATTTCGATAAACCCGCGGCGGGCGTTGGGCTCGGTCGCAGTTTCGCTCTGGCGTTGTTGAAGGCCGACCCGACTGTGACCATCGGGTTGATTCCCTGCGCGGTCGGGGGTTCGCCGATCGATTCGTGGCTGCCGGGCGTGTTGTATCCTGAAACCAAAACGCATCCGTGGGACGACACCATGGTCCGCGCAAAGCTCGCGCTGCCGGCCGGCACGCTCAAGGGCATCCTCTGGCATCAGGGCGAGTCTGATTCAAAGGTCGGGCTCGCGGCCGCGTATGAGGTGAAGTTGCACGATCTGATCGCGCGTCTGCGGCGGGATCTAAATGCGCCGGAGGTGCCGTTCATCGCCGGCCAACTCGGGACGTTCTATGGCATCGAGCCGCGCAATGAGTTCAAGGCGCCGGTCGATCAGGCCACGCGCGATCTGCCGAAAAAAGTTCCGCACACGGCCTTCGTGAGTTCCGAAGGACTCACGGACAAAGGCGACAAGACTCATTTCGATTCCGACTCGTACCGGAAACTCGGCCAGCGCTACGCGGACGCGTATCTGGAGCTGACGCGGAAAAAGTAGCCGGAAAATTTCGGCAGGTTGGCCGCCAAAAGTCACAAAGATTCCTGGAGCTGCGGACAAGCCGGGGAACACTTATAGGCCCAGCGGTTAACGACGTAGCGGCAGGCGTCCCTGCCTGCCGGGTTCGGCGTACTCGCTTCGGCTGGCAGAGACGCCTGCCGCTACACAATACAGCCAAGGAAACCTCAAACCGCTCGAGGAGACGAGGGCCCGCAGGGCGGGTTGGGCTCAGGCCTCGCTCGCTCTCCTCGTCCCGATCAGAATCGCGCGTGCCGCCCCGTTCACTCGAGCGTGAAGGCCACGCTGCCAAGCGCGCCGAATTCCGCGGTGTAATTTCCCTTTTCACCGGACTGCACGCCGCCGAGCGGACCGGAGAGAATGATGTCACCGCGATGGATAACGCGACCTTGGTCGATGATCTGGTTGATCAACGTCATCAGCATCCGGCCCTGTCCGTCCTTCGCGTCCGCTCCGGTGGCGGCGGAAATTTTCTGCCCGTTGCGATTGAGCGTGACCGCGAGCGCATCGGTATTTCCCACCAACTTCGGGGCGACGGCCGGTCCAACGATGAAGCGGTTCGCGCCGAGGTTTTCGGCGACGGCATCGAGCGGATTGCCGGTGATCAGGCCGTTTTTCAGTGGCGCTCCAGTGCCCGGCAATTCGACCACGGGCACCATCATTTCGACGGTTGTGAGCGCCTGGCGGGGGACGACGAGTTTCGTGCCGATGTCGAAGCCCATCACATATCCGATTTGGGCTTCAACGCGCACCGGCTGTTTCACTGCAACGACGACGGCGGTGCCGGGTTTGGCGTCGATGCGGCCGGACTTCAGTAAAACGCCGTGCACCGGTTGGCTGAGCTTCACGGCTTTCTGCGCCGCCGCGGTGGTAAACGCCCCCGTGTAGCCGGCGACTTCGTCACCGGCGCGGAGCGTGAGACCGACGAACCGACGCTGTACCGCGAAGGCCTGATTGAGATCCGCCTTGGGCAACGCGGCACTGAAACTCGGGAGGCTGGCCGCGCCACCGGTCCGCGCTTTGAACAAGTCGCGCGCCAATTTTCTCACCGGCACCACGTCGAGGTAGCCCTGCCATTCGAGCCAGTTCAGACACAGCTCGGACCAGTGGCCCACGGGCAGACCCGTGCCGCGAATGCCGAAGCCGTGACCGCCCGCGCCGAAGATGTGCAGTTCGGACGCGATGTTGGCCCGCTTGAGCGCGTTCATGAGGATGATCGATGAGAGCGACGCGTCGTCGAAGGCGTGAACGATAAACATCGGTGGCGTGGTCGCGTTGATGCGCGAGGCGACATCTTCGCGCAGCGAATTGGTCGCGTTGTTCGTGTAACCGCCGCCGTACATCACGATGTTGAAATCCGGCCGGGTGGAAAATTTATCGGCGGCGTCGACGAGAGGATATTGGCGCGGTTCGCTGTGGTGGACGGAAAGGAGGACGTTGATTTCGCCACCGGCGGAGAAACCAATGGTTCCGATCGCGTCGTCGTCCACGTGCCACTCGGCGGCGCGGGAATGAATAATACCCATCGCGCGCTGCGCGTCCTGCAAGCCGACCTTCCAGCGGGCGGCGGGATCGCGCGGCGGCACGCGGTATTTGAGCATGAAGGCGGCGATGCCCTTCGAGTTCAGCCATTCGGCGATCTCGAAGCCCTCGTGTTCGAGCGCGAGGCGTTCGAGTCCACCGCCTGGAATCACGAGGATCGCGGTGCCGGTGTTTATCGCCGCCGGCGGGAGGAAGACGGAAAGGGTGGGGACCGAGATGTCGGTGATCTGATCGAAGGGCCGCGGGCGCTCGGGAAGAATATACTCAGGCCCCATACCGGGTTTATCGCCGGGTGGCAGGCCAGGCCACAGCGTGATCACCTCGGAAGGTTTGTAGGTCACGCTCGGAAGAATCACGACTGGGCTGGGCGCGGTGGCGGCAGAAAGGCCGGCTGCGGCGATGCTGAAAATGAGCGTCGCGAGTGCGGCGCGCGGGAGGCATGGGGTGGGATTCATGGGGAGTGGGGGTTAAATTTGGGGCGTAGATCGGGGCGCTCGAAAGGTAGGGCGCGTTATCCCTAACGCGCCGGTTGGGCATCGCTTTTTCTGTGAGCTGAGTCGCAGCGGCGGGTTAAGGATAACCCGCCCTACCGCGGTTCGCGCTTCTGAATTCAATACACCATTTGATAACTCACGAAGGTGATCTGCGTATTCGTGGGCGACCACGTGGGCGCTGAGGCGGGACCGCCGGTGACGCGGGCCATCAGATCGATCGTGCCGTTGGCGAGGTTGACCCGACGGAGTTGAACGAGGCTGTTCGCCGGATCGCCGACCACGGATTTCGGATACGACACGACGAGCGCGGAGGCGTCGTTCGAGGATATCCGGGGAAACCAGTTGGCGTTGTCGTCATGCGTGACCTGCGTCGGCTCGGAACCGTCGGGCTTCATCCGCCAGATTTGCATCGAGCCACTACGATCGGAGCAGAACAGGATGAAACTGCCGTCGTGCGAAAATTGCGGGCCGTAATTTTTTTGGCCTTGGCCGTTCGTCAGCCGCGTCGCGGGCCCGCTGCCGTCGGTGGGAATCGTGTAGATGTCCGCCACGGTGTCGGTGTCGAAGGCGAATAATTTTCCATCCGGCGCGAGCGACGATCCTGCGCCGGTAGTGGGCGTGAGCAGGCGCGGCGTGCCGCCCGCGATCGGAACGATGAACGTGTTGGCCGGCGGACGAGGATTTCCCGGCGGATGATCGACGAAAATAATCTGGGTGCCATCGGGCGACAGGCCGTGCGTGCGGCTGATGCCGGTGACCTTGCCGGTGTCGATCGCGACGGGCGCGCCGTCCGCGAGCGGAGAAGCGCCTAGGACCGGCGCGGGCGGTGGCGGCGTGCCGGCGGCACCACGCGCGGCGCGGGCCGGGACTTTCATCGGCAGGCGCATTAATTTTCCACCGCGACTGAAGACGACCCCGCTGTTGTCGGGCAGCCAGACCGGGCCTTCGATGCTGCCCTCGGTCACGTAGAGGACGCAGCGATCGGTGTTCTGCGTGCCGTTCGCGTTGACGGGATTCGAGACCTGCGTCTCCAGCGTGCTGTAAAGTTTGGGCGTGCCGGCCGGCAGGTTCGTCTTCAACTCGACGTTCGAAAACGTGACGGCCTCGACCATGGTCGACGTGTCGTTGCCGTTGTGGGCTCCGACCGCGAGGCCGATGTAGAACGGCTCCGTGAATTTCAGATTGTACGAGGCGCCGGAGTATTTCGGATCCTCGCCGGCCTGGCCCAGAAAGAGGGTGAAGACATCGCCGCGTTTTTCGATGCGCAGGCGGACGGGTCCGATGATGTTGCTCATGACCTCGCGCGTCGGCCCGCCCTTGGCGTCGCGGAACTGCAGCGCCGTGAGTCCGTTGCCGTGCAGCGCCGCGTCGATGTACGCGGCATCGGCGTCGAGGCTCTGGCGAATCATCAGGCAGGCCTTCCGATGCGGATCGGACACGCCCGCGGTGTTGGGCAGAAATTCGATGTCGGCGGAGAAACTCACGTCGCCCGAAAGTTGTTTCCACGCGAAGTGGAACGCATCGACCTTGGCCCAGATGTTATTGCCGCCACCCGTGACGGTGTAGGATTTCTTGGCGGCATCGAACACCGCGCTGCCGGCCGTGGGTGTGAGGCCGATATCGGCGTGCGTAGCGAAAATCCCGACGGCGCCGGCGGATGCGGCGCGCGTCAGTGGGGAAAAAATCGATCCGGCGATCGCCACGGCGAGCGCAAGGCGACGAAGGGAACGAAGCGACGTGAAAGGACTAGCCGGGGTGGGGTAACGCATGGCCCCACGACGATGCGGTGCGCATAAGTTCGCTCAAGATTTTCCGTCGCCCGCGTCGGGCGGCGTCTCGGACCCGCCTCGCGCATCAACGGGGCGAAGCCCCACCTACTTCAAATGCGCGTCCAGGAAATCCAGAAACATCGGCCAGTCGGCCGGCATGACGCCGTGCGGGCCGTCGTGCATCAGGTAGCCCAGCGTATGCATGAGCGGTTTGCCCGTCGCGGGGAGCGAATATTCCTCGATGCCTTTTTTACCGAGCAGTGCGAACACCGGCGTGGCCGCTTTCGCCGCGAGAAACTCGCCGTACGGATCGGACCATTTGTCGGTGCTCCCGGTTTGGAGCAGGATCGGCCGCGGGGCCACGAGCGCGATGATCGTGTGCGCGTCCCACGGCATCTCGTTCGCTCGTCCGGCCCATTTCTGATAATTCTGCGCGAACTGATAAGGGTAACGCGTCGGTGCGACCAGATGCGCGACGGTCTCGCCATAATCGCGCCGACTGAGCGCGGCCCCGCCTTCGCCGGAAACGCTCGCGATCACGCAGGCCACGCGTTCGTCGCGCGCCGCGGTCCACAAGGCCGTTTTGCCGAGGCGGGAAGCTCCGGTGATGGCGATGCGTTTGGCGTCGATTTTGGGCTCGGCCTCGAGCCAGTCGATGATGCGGCTCGCGCCCCAGCTCCACGCGGCGATGGAGCCCCACTCGTCGGGCGCGGGTTCAGCCTGACCTGGCTTCAGAAAGGCGGCGCGAACGCCCGCCGCGATCGCGTTGGGCACATCGGGGTCGATGTCGTTGTAGTTGAAAATAGCCCAACCGTAACCGCGCTCGACCACCTGCATCGGATCGAGATTGCGACCGGGCCCGCGTGACGGACCGGGCGTCGGTGTCGCCGGGACCCGAAAGTACGGTTCGGGTCGCGGGTTCGCTGGGATCAATCCACCGACTCTGACTCCGGGATCATCGGGGACCGCGAGATTGTTGGCGGTCCAGCCGAAGTTGAGCAGGACGGGGACCGGACCGGTCGCATTAGCCGGCAAATAGAGGAGAACATCCACCCAGTGATTGGTCCGACTTGAGGGGAAGAAAAGTCTGACCTGCTTGCGGAGCGCCTTGCCGCCGAAGGCAGGTGTGCCCTGGTCGAAGGCATCGTAGGCCATGGAATCTGGCTTCGGCGGTACGCGGCCGAATTGGTTTTCCTCGATGAGCTTCAGCAGTTCGGGCCGGCGCTTTTCCATCCACGTCTTCGCATCGGCCACGGGTGAGCCGTCGGCGAATTTGAGCGGATCGGGTAACGTGTAGGTGCCGGTTTTCGCCTCCGTGTAGTTAACGGGAATGTTCGCGACGGTCGCCGGCTCCGAATCGACGATCTGCGCGCACGCCAAACGGGCGAGCGCGAGCGACGGGACGATGAACGACCGCCGACGAAGCTTCACGGGATGGAAGTTTTGACGAGGAGCGTGACCGGTCCGAGCAATCCGGATTCAGGCAGCGTGGGCGCGGCGTTTCCGATGCCGCTAAGGCCGCCGGCGCGACCCGCGGCCGGCGTGACGCCGACGAGAATCTTTTGCGCTTCAGGCAACAGCTGGTCGCCCGCGATGCGGTTGGTCCACTGGTTGGTGACTTTGATCTCCAGCCGATTTTCACCGCTGCGAAGCTTGCCGGTCACGTCGACACGGAACGGCGCCTTCCACACCTCGCCGAGCGCCTGGCCGTTGAGCGTGATCTCTGCGATTTCACCCACGCGGCCGAGATCGAGGTAAGTGATCGCGTTGGTCCGCATCCACTCGGGCGGAGCGGTAAACGTCTTCGTGTACGTCGCGGTCCCGGAAAAATATTTCACGCCGGGATCGGTCTGCGTCGTCAGCGAACTGAGCGCCGGCAACTGAATCCGCGCCGGCGCGCCGAGCTTCGCGGGAAACGAAACATCCCAAGCCCCCTCGATGGCGCCGAGGCCCGCGATCGTCGAGGCCGGCAGGCGGCGCGAATTTCCGTTGGCCGGTCCGCGGAAAACGACGAAGACCGATTCACGTTCGCCCAACTGCAACGGTACAACGGTACGATCATCCGTGATGCTGTAGCTGGCGGGTTCGGTGACGCCGGAATCGGGGTGCCACAGTTCAACGGCCCGTCCCGCGACGCGGAAACGCGCCTCGAAGTTTTGCGCGCGGTCGGTCGTGTTCGCGACGTAGTAGATGTCCGCGTCGTCCGTCCGGCGGTGCAGCCAGGCGAGTTCGGCGTCCAGGCCGCGTGCATACTCGAAATCTTTCTGAATCTTCGCGGCGGCGAGCGCTTCGGCGGGCGTCCAGCCCCAGACGACGCGACCTTTGCCCACGATGCGGATCGTGCGGCTCGCGCCGTCGAGATCGCCCCAGATATCGGCGGCGATCGTCTGCACTTCGGCATCGGCGGCGGGAAAGCGGGCGAGGCTTGGTGAGCGCGTGGGCTTCGGCCCGATCAGCAGCGCTCCGCCGCGAACGAGCTCACCAATTTTTTTCAGCAATTCAGGACGCATGCGATCCGTGGTCGGGAGAACGAGCGCGCGGTAACTCATGCCATCGGGCAGCACGAGACGGCCGTCGTCGGCCACGCTCATGCGGTTGATCAGCACATCGGCGTTGATGAAATCGAAGTCGAACCCTTCGGGCGGCGTTGGCCGCGTGCCGCCCGCCCAGATCGGCGGCGTCGAGGGCGC
>CAIXKG010000181.1 GCA_903919985.1 uncultured Opitutia bacterium
CGTCGTCGGCGACACCGTCGGCGATCCGTTCAAGGATACCTCATCCGTCTCGCTGAATCCCGTCATCAAGTTCACGACGCTCTTCGGTCTCCTGGCCGTCGAGATCGCGGTGAAAATGGAAGCCGGCCTTAAGCACACACTCGGCACCGCGATCTTCATCGTCGGTCTCGTCTTCGTCTATCGCAGCTTCTACGGCATGCGCATCCCGGTCGACGAAAAAGACGCGGACGTCGTGAAGCACCAAATGAAAAAGGGCTGAGGGACGGAAAATATTAAAACCTTCGAAATCGTGAAACGGGAAACCGTTTCACGATTTCGTCGTTTTACGTTCTCCCATTCAGAATCGCAGGATCCCCTCTCAATCCTCCAATTCCACGTTCCAATAAGCCACGTCGAGGAAATCCTTCCAGACTTCGTGGTGTTGTTTGCCGAGCACGAGCGAAATTACCGGGCGCCATTTCGGGCGGACCGGTTTGCGGATCAACCGCATCTGCGCCGCGTGCGGCAGGCGGTTCGCCTTACGCGAATTGCAGCGGATGCACGAGCACACGATGTTTTCCCACGTCGTCTTGCCGCCGGCATCGCGCGGAATCACATGGTCGAGATTGAGCTGCTCGCGTGGTAATACCTTCGAGCAATACTGGCAGGTATTCTTGTCCCGCTCGAAAACATTGCTGCGGGTCAGCTTCAGCTCCTTGCACGGCAACTTGTCGAAAAACGTCAAAAGAATCACCCGCGGCAACCGGATCGTGCGCGTCGGCGTGCGGACCGTCTCCAACGCCACGAGCGGTGGATTGCTGACCGAGAAATCGATCCAATCCATCATTGAGAACATCCGGAAGTCGTCGTCGTGATGGTGGACGACGTGCGCATGCCCCCGGGCCAAAAGAGCGAAAGCGCGACGTGCACCGATGACGTTCACCGCCTGCCACAGGCGATTTAACACCAACACCGGTTGATCGAGAGCGATCTCCATACGGGGACATCGCAATAGCCGTGCCACTCTGCCGCTGTCAAGCGACGGGCCGTGACGATCACGTGGATTCGTCCACGAGAGATCGATCCGACGTAGCGGCAGGCGTCCCTGCATGCCGAAATGAGGCAGGCGAACCCGGCAGGCAGGGACGCCTGCCGCTACACCAAACGGCCACGGAAAAACTTAAACTGCCTCAGTCCCGCTCCTGCCCCGTCGCCACCGAGGGCACGAGTGACTCACCTTTGACGCGAATGCCCGTGAGTTTCTCGACGACGAACAGCGCTTGGTCCGACGCCACGTCGACGAGCGTATGTCGCTGATGAATGTCGATCGCGCCCACGATGCTGGCGGGCAGACGCGTCACGCCGGCAATTTTCCCGACGACATCCGCCGGCGTCACCAGATTCTTCCGTCCGACGTTAAGAAAGATGGTCGTGAAACCCTGCTCCCGACCCGTGCGAGCTTCCGGCTGAAAACCGTCGACCTGGTCGCGCGGAGCGCCTGGGCCCGATGAAAACTCCGCGACCGGCGCTTCACGCTCGCGCTGCGGCGCCGCAACCCCGCCCGCTTTCTTTGCCGCCCACGCCGGGGCGTCGTTCTTCCGCTCCGACTTTGCCCCGGCCTTCATTGCGGAGCCGGTGGAGGACGGTGCCGATGCCGCCGCCGGACCGCCGGTGGGCCCGCCCGCTGGGCCGCCTTGCAGGAGATGAATCAACGCCGAGCAGATGTCCGTGCTCATGTAGCCCTGTTCGAGCAACCGATCGATCATGCGATCCTGCTTCCGGAATTTTCCCGCGTTCAGCGTGTCACGCAGTTTTTCGAAAAACACGTTCTCGCGCGCTTCCTCGACTTGGTCGAGCGACGGAATGTTTTCACGGCGAATCTTCAGCTTCGCATAACGAATCATGCTCTGGAGCATCCAGAGCTCCCGACCGGAAACGAAAGTGAAAGCCCGGCCTGATTTGCCCGCGCGGCCCGTGCGGCCAATCCGGTGAGTGTAATCTTCCGCGTCGTTCGGCAGGTCGTAATTGAAAACGACCTCAAGGTCGTCGACGTCGAGTCCGCGCGCGGCAACATCGGTCGCGACGAGAAACTCGAAGCCCCGCCGGCGGAATTTCTCCATCACGCGGTTGCGCTGCATCTGCGTGATGTCGCCGTGCAGCCGGTCCACCGCGTAGCCGCGCGCCGCGAGATTTTCCGCGAGTTCGTCGCACATGATCTTCGTGCTGCAAAAAATAATCCCGAAGCGGAAATCATGCACATCGATCAGCCGCGTGAGCGCCTCGATTTTAGAACGGCGGTCGACCTCGAAATAAACCTGGTCCACCTGCGGCGCGTTCTGCGCGGTGGACTCGACCTTGATCCACGCCGGGTCGCGGCTAAAGCGTTTGATCAGGTCCTGAATGGCGCGCGGCATCGTCGCCGAGAAAAACAACAGCTGCCGCGTCTCCGGCACGGCCGAGAGAATCTTCTCGATGTCGTCGCGGAAACCCATGTCGAGCATCCGGTCGGCCTCGTCGAGAATCACCATCTTCAGCTTGTCGAGTTTCAGCGAGCCCCGCTCCATATGATCCATCAACCGCCCGGGTGTGCCGATGACGATCTGGGCGCCGGCGTCGAGCCCGCGGAATTGGCGCTCATAACTTTGCCCGCCGTAAACCGGCAGTTCGCGCAGGCCGCGTTTGAAGAACGCCAGTTTTGCCACCTCCTCCGCGACCTGGACGGCCAATTCGCGCGTGGGCAGGAGGATCAGCACCTGCACCGCCTTGCTGTGCGTATCAACTTTATCGATCGCCGGAAGGGCGAACGCCGCGGTCTTACCCGAGCCCGTCGAGGACTGCCCGACGACATCGCGCCCCGTGAGGACCGTCGGAATCACCGCGGTCTGAATCGGCGAAGCCTCCTCGAAACCCATTTTTTCCACGGCCTTGAGGGCTTCAGGCGAGAGACCGAGTTCGGAGAAGAGACGTTTATCCATACCCTAAACTAGACACGGCTTGGGGCGAAAGAGAGACAAAAGCGCGGCCCGCGCTTGTCGGCCGCTGGCCGAGATTCGTAAAATAGCTATCGGCTCAGCGCTTGATCACTCGAAGGGGGCCCGGCTCACGTCGAGATCAGGCTTGGTGTTCCAGCGCGGTTTCCAGCCTGGTTTCTCGATACGCGTCCGAAAAATGACGGTGTTGTCGAGATCGAGATCACCGCTCCAAATAAATTTCGCGCCTTTGAAATCCGCGGCGTAGAACGTTTCCTTCGGTCCAACGCGCTCCTCGGGATATTCCGTCGCATTCGACCAAGCGCTGTCGTCGAACGTCACCGTCCACCACTTTTCGGGGATTGGGGTGTGTTCGACCCTGGGATTTTTCACGTCGCGGTCGAGCGGGCCCTTAAAGAAACTCTGCACCTTCCAGGTCGCATTTGAGACGGTGCCGTCAGCGAATTTGATGATGAAGCCGCCATCGCCGATGTGATCCCCGTACTCCAGACCGGTCTTCGGATCGGCGTTGTCCTTCACCATCACGGCAATCGTCATCGGATATTCCGGCAAAATATCCACGGCCACGACGTTGTGCGGCGTGAACGGGATGGAATCAACGGCCGTCAGCCTTCCGTTGATAAACAGCACGAACCAGTTGTCCGCGTACACGTTCACTTTGATCGTGTCTGCCATCGTCGGCTTGATCAGACCATTGTCGTCCGGAGAACCCTTTCGGCCCGGACCGCCACGACGCGGCGGACCCGGCGGACGGTCCTGAGCCAACGTGAGGGCGACCAACCCGCCCGTAAGGGCGACAAGAGCGAATACGCGTAAGACGGAATGCTTCATGGAGAAAAAGCGGGTGCTTTAGGGCGCAGCCTGCGGTGAGGGACTCACCACATAGCGATGGGTTACGGTGCCCGTTTTTCGTCCGTCCCGCTCCGCGTTGGCCGGGTAAGCGCGGACGTATTCGACGGTCGCACCTGGGGGCGCGACACTGACGCGCAAAATTCCCGACGCACCTTGAATCACTCCGCTCTTGTAACCGTATTCCTCTGCACTGCGCACGTCGTCGGCTCGCGCGTGGCCTGGCTGCGGCACGAGTTGGTAGACGACACCATCCCTTTCCTGCCGGTCGTAAAAATGATCGTGTCCGTGAAAAACGATCGAAACGCCGGACCGCACCAAGAGGTCGTGGATCGGAATGCCCCAACCGGGCCGGTGCGCAGCGAACGTATCCCGACCGTCGAGCTCGTGACCACCCCACTCGAAAAATTGCGAGGCCTCCGCGCCGCCCCGGCCCTCACGACTCTCGCCGCCCACGAGATTGTGGAGAAATAGAAATTTGTAAGGAGCCGGGCTGGTTTCCAGCGTGCGTTTCAGCCAATCGTATTGGGGCCGGCCCAACGTGCGGCCCCAGTTGTCGGCGTCGCGGCCCCCGCTTGTGCTGAACCAATACGGGTCGAGCACGACAAAAAGTGCATCGCCCCATTCGAACGCATAGTAATCTTGGAGCATCCCCGCCGAAGGATGCGGCACCGGATTTCCGCTATAGAATCCATCCGGCACCGGATTCAAAAAATATTTTTTCCGCATCGCATTCGACCAAATGGCCATCGCGTCGGCGCCGTTCCCGCGCCGCTTGATCTCTTCACCGTCATGGTTGCCCAGCGCCAAGAACACCGGCGCTCCGCGTCCAATGAGCCCGAGATAATATCTCTGCGCCAAATACTGCGGGAGCGCATCGTGAAAATCGTTGCGCTTGTCCGTCATGAAGGTGTCGCCGAGGTCGAAATGAAAATCCGGCCCGGCCGCGAGCGCGTTCGCCAGGCTCTTGCTGTAAACGTCCGGATCCGTCCCGAAATCCAAATGCGAATCGGATTGCACGGTAAAGGTGAACGCCGCTCCGCGCGCTCGAGCCGTGGAAAAGCTATACACGGCGCTGACCGCTGCCTCGTCACCCGACTCCGGCCTAAATTGATAAAAATAGCGGGTGTTCGACTTGAGTCCGCGGAGCACGATCTCTTCCGGCTGGTCTCGCGCGAAGGTGCGCGCGGGCACACTCGCCGTAAGTTTGTCTGCCGCTTCGCCGTAGACGATGGTCGCTCGCAGCTCGCGATAAGCCAGCACGCTCAACGTGACCGAGTCGCGCGTCGGCCGCCCAAGGATGAGATCGTAGCGATGCGCAGGGACATCCGTGACAAAAGCCAAGGTCGGCATCCGCGCACCGCCGCTGCCTCCGCCATTTTCGCCTCGGCGCGGCTGAGCTTGAAGCCAAATCGCGCCCAGTATTACGCTCAGCGCAATGCGCAAGATTCCCGTCGGATTTCCGGCGAG
>CAIXKG010000182.1 GCA_903919985.1 uncultured Opitutia bacterium
CCAGATAAAACCAACGTAGAGGAATTTGAATTTCTCTGGCGCCGTACCCACCGGATCCTTCGGCGCGTACTGATTGCGATACGCGGCCAAAAACTTCTCCGCGCGCAGTTGAAAAGGCCTTGGAAACTCCTGTCGTAACGGCGTCGACATGCTCCACGCCGCGCACGCGACGAGCGCCGCGAACGCCAAAGCCTCACGCCCAGGTCCGCGATTTTGCCCGCCAAAGATACGTCCGGCGGTCCAGCCCAAAAGCAGCGCACAAAACGGCGCGACTTGCCGCGCAAGCCGTCCATATACCACGAATTTCTCAAACACGTTCGCCCCGAGAATCAGAATCACCGTCAGCGCAACAATGCTCCCAGCCCACACCAGTCCCCGGCGGCGGGTCGATGCTTCGCACCGCCGTAGTAACCCCACACTCGCCAGCAACGCCAGCGCCCACAGCAAAGCCGTCCCGCGTTCCACCCGCCACAGGTAATCGAAAAAAACCAGCGCCCCCTCGTTGAAATCACCCTGGCTGATCGTGCCGGCAAAACTCGTGTACGACTCCAACAAATCGACACCCAAGAGCCATTGGTCCAATCCCAGCAGCAACCCAAACGCACCAGCCAATCCGAGTAAGCCGCCCGCCGCGCGCCCCAACGCTTCGCGCCACCGCGGTAGCGCCAGCATCACGTGCGCAACCAGAACACACGCGACTATTACCCAGTAGCCGTTGTAAGTCACAAACGCCGTGCACCCGAGCACGCCGGCGCCCACCGAATCGCGGAATCGCGCCGCCGGTTTCACCGCCACGTAGAGACACCCCAACGCCCCGCAGAGCGCTATGTCATAGGGCATCAGGTGACGCGCCCAATAAAACATGCAGTTGGTCCCGGCCATCGCCGCCATCGCCCACAACGCCTCGCGTTCGTCCGCACCCGCCCGACGGGCAATGCGCCACACCCACGCGATGTTGAAGAGAGAAAATAAACTCACCGCAAACGCGGGCACCAGATAACTTCCGCCCGTGTGACGCTGCACCCACGCCGGCGCGAGCATCAGGACCTTGAAGCCGAGATGATCCGCGCCGCCCATCACCTCGCGCGCCGCGGCCGCGAGTCCGGCCCCTTTTTCCCACTGATCCCACGCCGATTCGGCCGCGTGATAGCGGCCCTCGTCGAACCAGAAAAATTGTCCGCCCCGCAAAACGATCACCACGCGCAAAACCAGCGCGAGACCCAGAATCACCCACCAGCTGATTTTAACCGCACGTGGACTCATAAAGCCAAGGCGCTCTTCAGCGCCGACACGACCTGGTCTTGCTCGGACTCGGTCATTTCGTGAAACAGCGGCAGTATCACAATTTCATCCTGCGCGCGTTCGCTTTCCACCAACGACCCCGCCGCGCGCCAGGGCGCCTTCGCGTACGCCGGCTCGCGATGCGCGCACATCACACCCCGTCGCGTCGAAATCCCTGCGTCCAGCAGCGCCTGCATCACAGCGCGTTGATCTTTTCGCATCGGCAAACGCACACCATAGCTCTGCCAATTCGATCGTGCCCACGCCGGCTCCACCGGCAAAACCAGTCCGGGCACACCCGCCAGCAAAACACCGTAGCGTGCCGCCTGCTCGCGCCGCCGAGCGATCATCGCCGGCAGCCGCTTCAACTGCTCACGCCCCATCGCGGCCTGCACATCGGTCAGGCGATAATTGAAACCCACTTCAGTGTACTGCTCGAAAACAACCTGCTTCGAACCGTGCCGCACCGTGTCCGGCACACTCATGCCGTGCTGACGCCACAAACGGAATTTTTCATCCCAAGCCGCATTCGACGTCGTGATCATCCCGCCGTCACCGGTCGAAACAAGTTTACGCGGGTGAAATGAGAAACACGCCGCGTCGCCGTGAGGCCGACCGATTTTTTCCCAGCGACCGTCCCATAAAATCTCGCTGCCAATCGCACACGCCGCGTCCTCGATCACTGGGATTCCGCGCGGGCGCGCGAAGTCCAGAATCGACCGCAGGTCACAGGGCGTTCCGATTTGGTGCACGACCAGAAACGCCTTGGTCCGGGGCGAAAGCGCATCGAGGAGCCGCTGCCCCCGGGGATCGAGATTGAAGTTGGCGGGTTCGATATCGAGGAACACCGGCACCGCGCCGCAATGACGGATGGAATTCGCTGTCGCGATGTACGAATGGCTGACCGTGATCACCTCGTCGCCCGGCCCCACGCCCGCCGCAAGCAACGCGAGATGAAGCGCCGTGGTGCAATTGGAAACCGCGCAGGCATGCGGTGCGCCGACGACAGCTGCGAACTCACGCTCGAATGCGGCGACTTCCGGGCCCTGCGTCACCCAGCCGGAGAGAATCGCGCGCGCCGCCGCATCGGCTTCGGGTTGTCCCATCCACGGTTTGGCGATCGGGATCATAGAAAGATAGAGACGTCATCCGCGTTTGTCACTCTGAGCGCAACGAGGAATCCCGTGAGATTCCGCCGACCGCTTCGGCGTCGCCTAATTAGATTCTTCACTTCGCGCGGAAGGACCGAAGAACAAAAAATGAAAAAAGGTTCTCTCATCACGCCTCCCAGTTCTTCGCTTTGATCTGCCCGAGCGCCGCCGGGTTGTCGCGGTAAAGTTTCCGGAAATGGTCCAGCGTGTGGCCGATGCCTTCGCGCAACGTCACGCGCGGACGGAAATCGATCGCACGCTTCAGCTTTGAGGTATCGACCCAGAGCTTGGGCACGTCCGCCGGCCGCGGCGCCTCAAACACAGTTTTCAAATCCGGTCGGCCGACGGCTTCCAACACCGTCCGCGCGAGTACGTCGATCCGCAGTTCCTCGCCGAAACCGAGATTCACCACGTCGCCGACCAGCGCCGCGCAGCCCGCGATCTTCACGAGCGTCTCGGCGCAATCTTTCACGTAGAGAAAATCCCGCGTGTGGCTGCCGTCGCCGAACACCACCGGTGGCTGTCCGGCCAGCGCGCGCAGTAAAAAGCGTGGAATTACTTCGCCCGAATCACCCTCGAAGTGCGAACGGGGACCGTAGTTATTGAAAGGCCGCACGCACACGACCGGCAACTGCCAGCATTCAAAATACGAGCGCGCGTAGTGCTCGCCCGCGAGTTTGCTGCTGCCGTAAACCGTCAGCGGCCAAGGCGTGCAATTCTCTGTGATCGGAAACTCCCGCGCCCGACCGTAAATCTCCGAGGTGGAAACGTAAACGAACCGCCGCACTTTTTCCGCCCGCGCCGCTTCGAGTACGTTCAGCGAACCGAGCGCGTTCACCTGATGATTCTCGACTGGACTGTGGAGCGAGTGCCGCACCCCGAGACAGGCGAGGTGATAAACCACCTCGACCCCCTGCATCGCCCTCCGGCACGTCGTCGGATCCACGATATCGCCGTCGATAATCTCCAGCGTCTCCGCACCCGGAAACGCGAGATTCTCGCGCTTACCGTTGCGAAAATTATCCAGCACCACCACGCGCGCTCCAAGCGCCACGAGATGTTCGCACAGATGCGAGCCGATGAAACCGGCACCGCCCGTCACGAGGACTTTTCCGCCGCCATCCGTACTCATGTTTTGAAAAACGTCCGCACTTGTGCGGCCACATACGCGAGCTGGTCATCCGTGAGCTCGGCGAACATCGGCAGGCTCAGACACTCGCGCGCCGCCGCTTCCGCCACAGGGAAATCACCCGCTTTGTAGCCAAGCGGCGCATAACATTTCTGCAAATGCAGCGGCACCGGATAGTGCAGCGCCGCGCCGACCCCGTTTTTCTCGAGGTGCGCCTTCAATTCATCGCGCCGCGGATGCCGCACGACGAAGACGTGCCGGGCGCTCTCGCTGCCGGCCAGTTCGGTCTGAAGTTTCAACGGCGTGTCGCGCAGCAGCTCCGCGTAGCGTCGCGCAATGCGGCGACGGGCGGCGGTCCAAGCGGCGAGGTACTTCAACTTCACGCCGAGCACGGCGCCCTGGATTCCCTCCATGCGATAATTGTAGCCGACCTCGTCGTGGTAATAGCGGACGCGGGCGCCGTGTTCACGCAACGAACGGGCGCGCTCGGCAAACGCCGCATCGGTCGTCACCAACGCCCCGGCTTCACCGCACGCGCCGAGATTTTTTCCCGGATAAAAACTAAACCCGCTGATCGCGCCAAACGTGCCGACCGGCCGGCCGCGCCAGAGCGCGCCGTGCGCCTGCGCCGCGTCCTCCACGAGTGGAAGACCGTGTTTCTGCGCGATCGCGCCGATCGCATCGAGATCGCAAGGCTGTCCGTAAAGGTGCACCGGCATGATCGCCTTCGTGCGCGGCGTGATCGCCCGCTCGACCAAAGCGGGATCGAGATTGCAGGTCGCGTCGTCGATATCGACGTAGACCGGCCGTGCCCCGACGTAGGAAATCGCCCAGCTGGTTGCGACAAACGTGAATGGCGTCGTGATCACTTCGTCGCCCGGCCCTACGCCGAGCAACAGGAGCGCGACATGCAGCGCCGAGGTGCCGCTGTTGAAACCCACCGCGTGCGGCGCGCCGCAGAACGCCGCGAAGTCGCGCTCGAACGCGACCACATCCGGCCCGAGGCAAAATGAGCAGTTGTCCAAAGTCCGCGCGATCGCTGCGTCGAGCTCAGGCCGGACCGAGCGGATTTGGGCGGGCAAATCAAAATAGGGAACTTTCATCCGAGTAAAACCTCCTGCCCGCGCTGGCGGACCGAGCGTTGCGCCGCTTCGAGGATGGCGACGACATCCGCGCCGAAACGGCCGTCGGAGATCGGCGCCACGCCATCGGTCGTCGCACGCACAAAGTCCGCCGCCAGCGCCGCGAGCGCTTCACCCGCGGGAATCTTCGGCGAATAAACATCGCCCACGCGGTAGTCGAACAGCAGACGATTGCGTTCCTCATCGGTGCGCGCCTGGTAGCCGGAGTCGTAAACCTTGAGCGGCTCGTTCGCGTCGAGGTCGTTATAGAGAACCATCTTTTTGTCACCACCGATGAGGATGTGACGAATTTTTACCGGCGAGACCCAAGAACAGTTGAGATGCACGACGAGGCCGGAAGCGTAGCGCAGAACGATGAACCCGATGTTTTCCGGCGCGCCGGGCGTGTGCGCGGTGGCGACGGCACTCACCGCGAGCGGGCGCTCGGGCGTAAGAAAATTGACGATCGAAAGATCATGCACCGCCAAATCCCAGAGCACGTTCACGTCGTGTTGAAAAAGCCCGAGATTGATCCGGGTCGAGTCGATGTAACGCAACTGACCGAGGTCGCCGGCTGCGACGAGCGCTTTGATTTTCCGGACGGCCGGATGGTAGACAAACGTGTGATCGACCATCAGAACGCGGCGCTCACGGGCGGCGAGTGCGATGAGTTCGCGCGCGGTGGCGAGCGAGTCGGTCATGGGTTTTTCCACCAGCACGTGGCGACCGGCCTCAAGGGCGCGTTTCGCGAGGGGATAGTGCGTCGAGACGGGCGTGGCCAAGGCTACGGCGTCGAAAGCGGCGTCGGCCAGAACGGCGTCGAACGACGCAAAGGTTTTCAATCCCGGAAAATCTTTCTGCGCGCGTTGCAGTCGCTCCGCACTCTCGTCGCACACGGCGACGGCGCGCCCGGCCGCGACGGCGAGGAAATTGCGCACAAGCTTGGGGCCCCAATAGCCGTAGCCGACGATGCAGATGCCTTTCATGTTTGCGGGAGGAAAATGGTTACGAGGAAGGAAAAGCTCCGGCCGAGGCAAGCGATTACGCGGCGACAGGCCATAGAAGAAAATTGTGGGCGGGGTGCCCTCACTCCGCGGGGGGCGCGGCCGAAGAGCATTTGCTGGGTGAGGGTACCCCGCCCACCCTTCAAACTCACTGCGCCGCCGGCCGCGCCGGCGCGAACACGCGGCGCTGCATGAATAAAAACGAAAGCGCCATCTGCGCGACGGTTGCCACGCCCGACGCGATCCACGGCGCCATCGGCGTGAAATGAATCAGCGCTTTGAAAACCGCGGTCTGAATGAGAAACGCCACCAGCATCATCGCCAGATATTCTGAGATCTGCCGCGTTTTGACGGCGCCCTGATCGCCAAACGTCCACCATTTGTTCAGGCAAAAATGCAGCGCAACCGCCAGCGGGTAAGCCGCCAGGTAAGCGAGGTCCGGGCCGAGTCGCGGCGCAAACGCCCAGTTGAGCCCCATGAAAACCAGCGTCACTCCGCCGCCCGCCAGACCGAAGCGGAGCAGCCGAAGGATTAACTCTTGCTTGAACATTGGGCGTTAGCAGAGGCTCGCCCTTTATGGGTGACAAGTCTCAAACCCCTCTCCGCTTCGCCATCATCGGTTGCGGATTGATTGGGAAAAAACGCGCCGGCGCGCTCAAGTCGGCCCAACTCGTCTACGCGTGCGACCTCGACGCAGCCCGCGCGGCCGACGCGGCCAAATTGGTCCCTGGCACCCAGGCGATCACAGACTACAAGATCGCGCTGGCCGACCCGTCGATCGACGCCGTCATCGTCGCCACGCTCAACTCCGCCCTTGCGCCCGTCACACTCGACGCCGTGCGCGCCGGCAAACACGTGCTCGTCGAAAAACCCGGCGCACTCGGTGCCGCCCAACTCGAAGAAATCCAAGCCGCAGCCGCGAAGACCGGCGCACGCGTCCGCATCGGCTATAATCACCGGTTTCATCCCGCGCTCCAAAAAGCCCGCGCTTTATTCGACAGCGGTGCGCTCGGGCCGTTGATGTTTCTCCGCGCCCGCTACGGTCACGGCGGACGCAAAGGCTACGATCGCGAATGGCGCGCCGATCCAAAACTTTCCGGGGGCGGGGAACTGATCGACCAGGGCGTGCACGTGATCGATCTCGCCGGTTGGTTTCTCGGCGACTTCACGAGCGTCGAAGGCCACGCAGCGACTTACTTCTGGGACATGAAAGTCGACGATAACGCGTTCCTCAATTTACGCACCGCCGGCGGGCAAACGGCCTGGCTGCACGTGAGCTGCACGGAGTGGAAAAATCTTTTCTCGCTCGAGATCTACGGTCGCGACGCAAAGCTCGCCATCGATGGCTTGGGCGGAAGCTACGGCGTCGAACGCCTCGCGTACTACAAGATGCTACCGCAAATGGGTCCGCCCGAGACGACGATCTGGGAATTTCCCGGCGGCGACGATTCGTGGCGTCTGGAGACGGATACGTTCATCGCGGACATCCGCTTGGGTCGCGAACCGACGCCCGGATTACGCGAAGGCATCGCGACCTTGCAGACAGTCGAGACGATTTACCGGCGCTGCGGCTATCCAGTCGCTGGCGCCTGAGGCGTGAGACGCCAACCTACGTCGATCCCGTCATGCTAAGTCGTAGTCCGCACTGGCGCCAGCGGCTGATCGATCTGGCGGTGGTGCTGGTCGTTTTGATTTTCGTCGGCCACGTCTGGCCGAAAATTCCGCTCGGTACTGGTGCCACCCTTTCGGCGCTGATCACCGAGTCGCCGGGGCACCTCGCGATGTTGCCGCTGGATTCCGGACGGAACGAGGTGCGACTCGACTACGTGGGACCGCCACTCGTGCGGGCCGCGTTTTGGGTCAGCGCCTTCAGCTGGATCGCCGTAGCGGGTTGGGCCGCGTGGATGTTCATACAAAGCTGGCTTGCCCGTCGCGCCAACCCCGTGCACTCCACATAACTTTAAATCCCTCGCATGATCATCACGCGTTCTCCTCTTCGCATTTCCCTTGGCGGCGGCGGCACCGACCTCCCCTCCTATTATCGCGAGCACGGCGGCTTTCTCGTCGCGGCGGCGATCGATAAATATGTTTACCTCACGTTGCACCGCACATTCGTCAACGAACTGATCGTGAAGTACTCGAAACTCGAACGCGTCGCATCGGTCGACCAGCTCGAGCACCCGATCATTCGCGAAGCGATGAAATTCGTGGGTGTGGGCGCACCGAACCTAGAACTCACCTCGATGGCGGACATTCCGGGCGGGACCGGACTGGGTTCATCCGGGAGTTTTACCACCGCACTGCTCAAGGCGCTTCACACCTATAAAAAGAACATCATCCACCCGGCCGATCTCGCGGAGCAGGCGTGCGACATCGAGATCAACAAACTCGGCGAGCCCATCGGCAAACAGGACCAGTATATCGCGGCGGTGGGCGGCATTACGGCGTTCACGTTTCACAAGGATGGCCGCGTCGAATACCGGCCGTGCAAAATCTCCGAGGAGACGCTCTTCAACCTCGAGGACAACCTGCTGCTCTTTTTCACCGGCTACTCGCGCAGCGCCTCGGCGATCTTGAAGGACCAAAACGACAAATCGAAGAGCAACGACCAGGCTATGCTCGACAATTTGCATTTCACGAAGGAGCTCGGCTACAAATCGCTCGAGTGCCTGGAGGGCGGCAATCTTGAGGAGTTCGCGCGGCTGATGGATGTGCACTGGCAGCGCAAAAAAGCGCGCAGCGCCGGCATGAGCAACGCGGTGATCAACGATTGGTACGATCACGCGATGCAAAACGGCGCGCTCGGCGGCAAGCTCATCGGCGCGGGCGGCGGCGGCTTCCTGATGTTCTACGCCGGCGACAAAAAGAAACTTCGCCACGCGATGCGCGAAAAGGGTCTCACCGAGGTGCGCTTCCGTTTCGATTTCGAAGGGAGCAAGGTGGTGACGCAGGACTGAAAATCCAGGAGGGCGGCGAAAAGGGTCGTTCTGAAGGTAGGGCGGGTTATCCCTAACCCGCCGCTGCGACTCGGCTCACCGAAAGAGCGACGCCGAACCGGCGCGTTAAGGATAACGCGCCCTACCCCATTAACGCCCGTTTAGCCAAAGGCCGCTCAGCTCTTCCCGCTTTCACGTCCACTTCCCACTTTCCCATGTCTTCCAATTTTCCAGTGGCTCTTCTCGCCGGCGGCCTCGCCACCCGGCTGCGCCCGATCACGGAGAAAGTCCCCAAACTGCTCATCGAAGTCGCGGGTGAACCGTTTTTCTCGCACCAGATTCGCCTGCTGAAAAAAGCGGGGCTCACGAAAATCGTACTGTGTGTCGGCTATCTCGGGGAAAAAATCGTCGAGCTGTACGGCGACGGTTCCCAGTGGGGCATTCAGATCGAGTATTCGTTCGACGGCCCAAAACTGCTCGGCACCGGCGGCGCGCTCATTCAGGCCCTGCCCAAACTCGGCGACGCGTTTTACGTGCTCTACGGCGATAGCTACCTGCCCATCGACTACCTCGCGGTCGGCGATCACTTCGCGCGCTCCGGTCACCTCGGGTTGATGACGGTGTTCGAAAATCACGAGCGCTACGACGTCAGCAACGTCGAATTCGCCGAAGGAGAAATCAAAGTTTACGACAAGAAAAACAAGACGCCGGCCATGCATCACATCGACTACGGCCTTGGCGTTTTTCGCGCCGCGGCGTTCGATGGCTTTCCCCGCGATGCGGTCGTGGACCTCGCTGCCGTGCAAAGCGCGCTCGTCGCCCGCCGCCAACTGGCCGGCTACGAAATCCCGGAGCGCTTCTACGAAATCGGTTCGCATGAAGGCCTCAAGGAACTCGACGCCCTTCTGCGCGCCGCGCCAAACTAAAGCCACCGCGACTTCGGTCGTGAATTCGAAACGAAACGAAAAATCGAGCGGGAGTCGTTAGTCGGATTTTCCCGATGGTAAAACCTTTGATCGTTGGCGGCGGCTCATCGCCGGCACGTGGCACCAGCAACGCAAAAGCGAGATAGACTACGCAGGCAACCAGCCCGAACCGATCGCCAGCCCCATCGGCCGTGCGCGTATTTTCAGGGACGGCGAGAAACACGATCTGCGGTTGCAGCCACGTCATCGAAAAAATTCCCGCCCGCCGGGTCAGGTCGGTTCCGCGTTGAGGTAGGAATGGGATTGTCAACGCGGGCTTGAAACCAAATATCCGCGCTTCACGCCGCACCCTCGCAGAAATTTTCTCATGTCCTACTCCATCCAACACCTCAAGGAAACCGCCGAGATCGTTGCAAAAATCAACCCCGAGGATTGCGAAAAATGCGTGCGCGAGCTCGTCGGCGTTCGCACTCGCGGTGGACGACTTTTCATCTTGGGTGTCGGCGGCAGCGCGGCCAACGCCTCCCACGCCGTGAACGATTTTCGCAAAATCGCCGGCCTCGAAGTTTACGCTCCGACCGACAACGTCTCGGAACTCACCGCCCGCACTAACGACGACGGCTGGGCCAGCGTGTTCGTCGAGTGGCTCCGCGGCTCCCGGCTGAACAGCAAGGACGCGATCCTGATTCTTTCCGTCGGCGGCGGCAACTTGGAGAAAAATGTGTCACCCGGTTTTATCTCCGCGATCCAGCTGGCGAAACAGGTCGGCGCCCGCGTCATCGGCATCGTGGGCAAGGACGGCGGGTACACCGCCACCCAGGCTGACGCGTGCGTGATCGTCCCAACCGTCAACGCGAATAACATCACGCCCCACAGCGAAGCGTTTCAGGCCGTGATCTGGCACCTCTGGGTTTCGCATCCGGACATCAAGGTGAATCAGACGAAGTGGGAAAGCGTTGTCGGGAAACCCTGACGCTCCTTCCGCAGGGCCGGTCTTCGACCGGCCTTTTTTTTATCCGCCCAAGCCCGGCATCAGTCGCAGTCAGGAGTCATATGCCCACCCTCCGCCCCGCTGTCTTCCTCGATCGCGACGGGACGCTGAACGTTCAGGTCATCCGCGACGGCAAACCTTATCCGCCGCAAACGCTCGCTGAGTTCAAACTGTTCCCCGGCGTGCCCGAGGCATGCGCCCGCCTCGCCGCGGCCGGCTATGTACTGATCGTGGCGACCAATCAGCCCGACGTCGGTCGCGGCGATCAGGACCAATCTGTTGTCGAGGCCATGCATGACCGGTTGCGCGAACTTGTCCCCACGATTGCGCAAATCGAAGTCTGCTATGCGCCCGGCCAGGGGATCGCCCACCCTGACGACTATCGGCGCAAGCCCGAGGCGGGCATGTTGCTCGACGCGGCTCGCCGCCTGGGTCTCGACCTCGGACGTTCGTGGATGATCGGAGATCGCTGGCGGGACATCGACTGCGGTCAGCGAGCGGGCGTGCGCACGGTTTTCATCGATTTCGGCTACGCGGAAGAGCTGCGCGCCGCGCCGGATATTTCGGTGCGGGACTTCACGGCGGCGGCCGACGCAATTTTGAGCCGGTGCGACTGAAATGAGCGTTTACGGTTTGGCCCTTGGCCTTTCCGGCCGCGGGCGACGACCCGCCGCTGAATTTTCAGGGTTCCTCTTTTTATATCGAGTCCGACGGTGGCACATGCCGTGCTCATGACGTCCTGACAAAGCATGAACCTAACCACCAACCAAACATCTCTTCGCGCACTATGTGCGGCGCTCACCGCCGCCATGTTTGCTCCCCTTGTGGGCGCCCAAAACGCCCCCGCCACCGCGGATGAAACCGTAAAAATGGAGAAGTTCGAAGTGAACTCCGTTCCGATCGAGCAGCAGATTCTGCCGACGTCGCGGCCGTTCAATTCGGTCTTCGGAACCGAGCTGAGCATTCTCGATACGCCCCGTAACGTGACGATCATCTCGCGCGAACAAATGAATGTCATCGGCATTCAGGAGACGCGCGACTTCTCCAAGCTCACGGCTTCGAGCTACACCCAGACCAATTTCGGTCTGCCTTCGAATCCGTCGATCCGCGGGCAAACCGCCGACGTGCTCATCAACGGCATGCGCCGCGGCCTCACCGTCAACGGCAACGGCATGCCGGTGAATTTTAATTCCGTGGAGTCGGCCAACATCGTCAAGGGCACCGCCAGCGTGATCTACGGAGCGACCAGCTACACGGGCGGCTACGCGGACTTCATCACGAAAAAGCCCTACTTCGATAAATTCAAAGGCTCTGTCGCCGGCACGGTCGGAATGTTCGATCAACGCCGCTGGACCGTCGATCTCGGCGGCCCCGTTTCCCAGCAACTCGCCTATCGCGTGAGCTATTCGGGCGAAGATTCCGGTAGCTATTACTACGGCGGCAAAAAAAAGACCCAGGCGATCTATGGAGCGATCGAGTGGCATCCGAGCCAGAATTACACGCTCGAGCTGAACAGTGAATTCTACGTGGCCGATTTCACCGAGAACTGGGGCATCAACCGCGTCACGCAGCAGCTGATCGACACCGGCTACTACATCCCCGACGCGCAAACCAACGCCCAATATGCGACGTACGCCCGGACCGTCGGCGGCGCCTTCAACCCCGTGCAGGCTTACGGCACGCCGGTGAAACTCGACCGCCGCAAACGCCTTTTGTCGCCCGGCGATGACAGCTACGGCGTCAACTACACCGCGCAGGCGATCCAGACGTTCGCCCTCGGCGGCGACGCGAAGATCGTGAACAACACGTTCTTCAACTACATCAACCGCGACACGTTTTCATCCTACTACTACGCGTCCGTGCACAAGGACAACTACGGCCTCGAAAACCGCCTGCAGTACGTCGATAAGATCGACGTTGGCGGCGTCACCGGTAATTTTGCCGCCGGTTTTTCCGCGCGCTACCAATCGGTGTGGGCCGCGGACGATTTTTATCACGAGCCGATCAACTCCTGGGATATCACCCGCGACGGTAATTTGAACCGCGTGCCCGCCGCGTCTTTCGGTGGTTACAACGCCTCCGTGCTGGTGCCCGGTTTCGGGCCGCGTGGCGTGCTGCCGGGCGTTTATGCAACCCCTGGCGCCAACTATCCGGTGGTTTTCCCCGGCGGCGTTTTCACCCAGTACAACGGGGGTGGCAGCAGCAACGATTCAAAGCTGTCGCAATTCGGGCCGTTTTATCAGCATGACTTCGTCTTCAGCAAAAGCTTCAGCCTGCTGGCTGGCGCGCGCGATGACTACATGAAGGTGAAGAACACCGACCCTGTGCCGCCTCCCGGCTTCACCGCCGTCAGTGATGAGATCGCCGTCTGGCTGCCCAGCTACAATGCCAGCGCCGTGTACAAAATCACCGACCAGGTCAGCGCGTACTACACCTACTCTTTTGCCACCTCGGCGGAAGGCGCCCTCGGCGGCGGCTACGCGTTTCTCGACTCGAGCTACGGCGGCGATGCCCGGCATTTCTACAAATTCCAGTTCCAAAAGAAAAACTACCTGAACGAAGTCGGTCTGAAATCCTCGCTCGCCGGCGGCAAAATCTTCGTGGGCACGGCCGTTTACGATCAGGAGCAGACGTGGAACACCCTCGATGGCAAACACCGCACGATCAAATCCAAGGGGTTCGAAATCGAGGCCAACTATCAACCGAACAAAAAGCTGTTCGCCACCGTGTCTTATAGCTTCTTCGACTCGAAGCAGCGCTACACTGGCTTCCTCGCGGATTCGATCGTGTACGACAAGCGCATCGGTTCGAGCGTGCCGGTGACCCCGGACTTTCCGTCCATCAGCGCTGAATTCCAGCAGCCGGGCATGCCGCGGAACCTGCTGAATTTCCTCGTGAATTATAAATTCACGCCGGAATTTTCCGCCTCGATCGGCACCGTTTTCACCGGCGAGATCGTCACCAGCCAGGTGGGCAACGGCATCTCGGGTTTCGGCACGCCCGTCGTGCTCTCGGCCAACAAGATTCCGTGGCAGTACACGACGGATGTGACGCTCGCCTACCGGTTGGGCAAGTGGGACGCCCGGCTCTCGCTCATGAACGTCACCGACCAGAAAAACTGGTCGGCGCCTAATCCCGGTTACGGTGATGGCTCGATCAACGCCGAACTGCCATTCCACGCGGAGCTCACGATCAGCTACAAATTCTAAGCGAATCGCATTCGAGCCCCTCGGGTTCTAAAATTGGTACAAAAGGCCGCCCTTCGGGGCGGCCTTTTTTGTGGCTGCGATTCCGTGAGGTGCGAGCTGCTGTCCTAGGCTCGCGCGCCGCGGGCTTTACCGCGGTCGTTCCGTTTCGCAGGCCGGCGCGACTTCGCAGAAACTAGATAATCCCTTGTCAGGCAGCTACGGCCTCTCCGAGACTGCGGGTCGCGCATGAAGTTTTTTTCGCTGCCCACCCTCCTCGCTGCCGCGCTTCTCAGCGCGCTTACGACCATCCCTTTCCTGCCCTTTGCCGGCTGGAAAGTTGAGCAGTTCCACTTTGAACTCACGGTCCAATCGTCGGCCGCGGGTACGGCCCAGATCTACTACGACGTCGGCCACGGACTAAACGAAGGCGATTCCGCCACCGCCGCGGTGGTGGCCGGTACGCCCACCCCTCTGAGATTGGCGCTCCCCTTGGGCACGTTTAAAGCCCTGCGTTTCGATCCTCTCAATCGCGAAACCACGTTCACGTTTTCCGATGCCGTCATCCGCGCGCCGGACGGACACATCGTCCGCCGTTTCGCTCCGGTTGATTTCATCGCAGAAAATCAAATCACGCGGCTGAGCATCGCCGGAGAAAAATTGGAAATCGTGACCCAGCCCGACGCCAATGATCCCAACCTGCAAATCCGGCTCGACGCTCCGTTCACGCTTTCAATTGGCCTCGCGGAAAATCTCCGCGCGGCCGCGATGCGCGGCGGCCCTGTTTTTTTGCTGGTTTTGGGCCTGGTATGGTGGGCTCGATCACAACGTTCGCGCGGGGCCGCCGTTTGGGCGTGGCTGACCTTGCGCCCTGTGCGGGCGATCATGCTCGGCGCGGTCGCTGCCGTGGTGATCAGTAGTTATCCGGTTGTGTTCATGGGCAAGAGCATCGTCTCACCCAACATCGGCACCATTTTGCTTTACGAAGACTACCCGACGCTACCGGGCTATCAGGGTAACGAAACCAGCGACGTCAAAGGGGCCGATATCGGGGCGATCATGTGGGCGCATATTCCGCTCTCGATGCTGGAACACGACGCGGTCCTGCGTGATGGCGAGCTGCCGCTGTGGAATCGCTACAATTCCGCCGGTACCCCGCTGCTGGGTCAGGGCCAGTCGATGTTCGGCGATCCGCTTCATTGTTTTGTAATTCTGGCCAATGGCGCAGCTTGGGCCTGGGATTTGAAATATCTCACCGCGAAATGGCTGCTGGCCTGCGGACTCGGGCTGTGCGTGCTCACCCTCACGCGCTCGCTGCCGGCGGCGCTGCTCGTCGCGTTCGCCGCGGACTTCGTCGGATTTTTTCCCTTCCGCGTAAATCATCCGGCTTTCTTCAGTTTCTGCTACGCGCCGTGGATGCTCTATTGCTGGCTGCGGATCGCCACGGCCCAGCGATGGACGGGCGCGGCTTGGGCCGCTGGCGCATTATTGCTGGTGAATTGGACGATGCTGAACAGCGGCACGGCGAAGGAGGCCTACATGCTGCTCCTCACGCTCAATTTTGCGGGAGCCGTCATGTTGCTGTTCGCTCCGCTGCCGGTGCACGAACGGCTGGTGCGCTTCGGCCTGACGGCGTGGGCCGGTCTGATCATGGTGCTGCTTGCCGCTCCGGTTTGGCTGACGTTTCTCGACGCGCTCACGCAATCCTACACGAGCTACAACGCGCCGACCGCGTACCAGCTGCAACCCAGCCTGGCCCTCGGCTTCTTTGACGAAATCTTGCTCCGGCCGTTTTGGGAAGGAGAACGCGTTTACAACCCTTCGCTTAATTTTTTCCTACTCGGAGGCGTGCTGGCATTTTTGGTGCAGCTCCGCACCGCGACCGCACCGCGGCTCATCCGCGGGCTTGCGCTGGCGGCACTGCTGCCGCTCGCAATGGTTTTCGGGCTAATTCCGCCGCAGTGGATTGTGCAAATTCCCTTTCTCAGGAACGTCGCCCACCTCGACAATTCCTTCGGCTGCGGCCTCGTGCTCATCCTCGCCGTACTCGCGGGCGTGGGTTTTGCGACCGCCGCCCCCCGCCTCGGCCAACCCGAAAGCCGGGGCGATCTCGCGACCGGCGGACTCCTGCTGTTCGCTCTGGTTTTCCCCTACATCGCGTTCACCCAGGTTGTCCAACGCAGTTCGTATTCCTATCTCCACTGGGGCGAGACGCTGCCCTATAGCGCGTTTGTCTGGGTCAGCCTGATCGTTTTGCTGCTGGCACTGATCGGTTTTGCACTCGCGATGCGACGCATCGCAACGCGGGGACCGACCACCGCCGTCATTCTGGTCGCTGTGACGTGTATGATCGTGATGTTGTGGCGTCACGGCTGGCACCGGTCCATGGGCTTCGGAGGACGAGTCGTAACCCCGATGTTGCGAGCAGACTTTCAGGCGAAGTCGCCGGCGATCGCGGCGTTGCAGGCGGATCAGAAAGGCGAGCCAGGACGCGCCGCGGGTTTTCATGGCAACCTGTTCCCCGGTTGGAACGACGTGTACCACCTCGAAGGCATCTGCGGACCCGACGCACTCATGAATCCGAAGTACCGCGAACTCCTCGATGCGTGCGGGCTCAACCGGATCTGGGATTGGCGGATCTACGTTGAATTTCCCACCTTTGCCGCTCTCCGGCCGGTCTACGATTTTCTGAACGTCCGCCACTATCTCGATTATAAAAGCGATCATGGCCGGCAGGGATCGGTGCTCACCCCGGTGTTCGACGGCGACTTGGATGTGTATCGCAGCGAAACGGCGTGGCCCCGTGCTTTCTTCACCGACCGCGTGGCCACCTACGCAAAGCCGGCCGATTTCGCGCAACTCGTTAAAGGCGGTGACCGCCGTCCGTTTGCCGCGATGCAAATCGGCGATCGCGCCATTCCCGCCAATGTCCCTTCGGCTTTATCCGATCGCGCCGTCGCGCCCGCGCGCAACTATCGCCTGACGACCAACACCACCGCGTTCGATATCGAAGCCAGCGGCCCCGGCCTCGCGGTCCTCAGTGAGGCCTGGCTCGCCCACGATTTCATCGCGACGCTCGACGGCGCGCGCGTGCCCTGCTTGCGCATCAATCATGCGTTCAAGGGCGTCATGATTCCCACCAGCGGACGCCACCACGTCGAGTTCACTTACCGCCCCGCCCGCTTCACCCTTTCCCTCGTCTTCTCGGCCGTGGGTATCGTACTGCTCGGGAGCTCGATCGGAGTTCTGCGGCGCATCGAAAAAAGGAATAGCCAACTCGTCTCCCGCCCATCCAACGTGTGAGTGTGCCCGCCCCTCGAACCGGTCCGTTAAAACTCTCCGTCGTTGTCCCCATCTACAACGAGGCGGCGACGCTCCGTACCGCCCTTGATGCGATCGTCGCCAAGCAAGTGCCGGGCTGGGAACTGGAAATAATCTTCATCGAGAGCAATTCCACCGACGGATCCCGCGCCATCGTTGAAACCTATCGCGACTGCCCCCGCGTCACGTTGATCCTCGAGGACAAACCGCGCGGCAAAGGCCATGCGGTGCGAGCCGGCTTCGCCCGGGCCACCGGGGATGTTTTTCTCATTCAGGACGCGGATCTAGAATACTCGCTCGACGATTACGCCAAATTGCTCGCGCCGCTGGCCGCCGGAGAACGCACGTTTGTCCTCGGATCGCGGCACACTCCGGGCGATGGCTTCGCGATGCGCAAATTTGATGATCAACCCGTGCAGGCTTTCGTCCTCAATTGCGCGCACTGGGGCTTCACCTTCCTCATCAACGCGTCGCTCGGCATCTGGCTCAAAGATCCTTTCACGATGTACAAGGTCTTCCGGCGCGAGTGCCTCGATGGAATTCATCTCACGAGCAACCGGTTTGATTTGGATTGGGAGTTGTTGATGAAACTCATCCGCACCGGCCATCATCCGCTGGAAATTCCCATCAGCTACAATTCCCGCTCGTTCAAAGAGGGGAAAAAAGTGCGCATGATCCGCGATCCCATCAATTGGATCGGAGCCTGGGCCAAGGCCCGCTTCGGGCCCCTGTGAATCGCGGAGCGGCCGGAGCGTTTCCACTGTGATCTCTGCCCATCTCCGCCGTGCTCTCGGTTCCGCGCCCCTGATTCTTATCGGCTGCGGCTTGATTTTTTTTCTCCGCCGGCCCGACCAGTTCCACCATCCGCAGTTCTGGGCGGAGGATGGTTTCTTCTATGAACGCCATCTGGCGAACGGCTGGCACACGCTCGTTGAATCCTACGCCGGCTATCTCCACACGCTGCCCCGCCTGATCGCCGGCACGGCGTGGTGGTGGAATCCGATTTTCGCGCCGGCCTGGTTTGTCGGTTGCTCCGCCCTCGCCACAC
>CAIXKG010000183.1 GCA_903919985.1 uncultured Opitutia bacterium
AAGTGAGTGAAATCCCGCCCAACCTGCAGGCCAAACTTTTGCGCGTGCTCCAGGAGCGTGAGTTTGAACGCGTGGGTGGCAGCAAGCCGATCAAGGTCAACGTGCGGATCCTCGCGACCTCCAACCGCGATCTTTTGCGCTACGTGGAGCAGGGGAGTTTTCGCGCCGATTTGTATTACCGCTTAAACGTGTTTCCCATCCATGTGCCGCCTCTGCGGGAGCGTGGTGAGGAGATCCCGATGTTGGCTGAGTCGTTCCTGCGCTTGAGTGCGCGGCGCAGTGGTATCCGGGTCCTGGGCTTTTCGCCGCAGGCGATGCACGCTCTGCGCTCGTACCGCTGGCCGGGTAATGTGCGCGAACTCCAAAATACGATCGAGCGCGCGGTGATCCTCTCGGAAAACGACCGCCCGATCTCCGGCGCAGCGCTCGGGATCGATCTGCCTGAAGGCGCGGTCGAAGATGTCGTGGAATCGGATTGGCAAGCCCCCGCCCAGCCGCTGGTCGCGCCCGCGGCGGCTCCGCTGGCCCCTCGCGTCGCGCTCGCGCCAGCATCGGCGGCGGCGGTCGCTGCGCCGCCCTTGCAGTCACTCGCGGAAATGGAAAAATACGCGATCTTGGCGGCCATGAAAGCGAAGGACGGCAACCGCGCGCAGGTCGTCGAGCTACTGGGAATTTCTGTCCGGACCCTCCGCAATAAATTGCAGGAGTACCGGCAGAGTGGCGATTTTTCGGACGAATAAACGTCCAGCTCTACCCGATACGGGAGATTTTTAATTAAGGCGACAGATTGAGCTTAAGCTTTCTGTCCCGGCTCCGTTTAGAAAGGAGCGGACAGTCGCTTACGACGCGCGAAAAAGAATTTAGCGGACTTCGGTCTGCTACCAACGCGAACTGCCCCGCGCTTCTTCGAAGGAAGCGCGGGGCCAGCTGCCTCAGCCGAAATGAATCTAGGGATTTTGCTTTAGCTTTCGGCCGTAGAGGCCGTTGACTAATTCATCTCTTTTATTCCCGCGATTTCATCCATGGCTCGATTGCTCAAACATCTCGTCCCGATTTTGGTGACGTGCCTCCTCACGGTGGGCGCGGCGCCGGGGATGGTTGCGGCTGAGAACAATCGCTTTGGTTCGGCGGAATTTCCTGAGACTGCGCCGGTCGCGCCTCGGGCGGCGATTGCTCCGGCGGCTGCGCCCGCGCCCGCGTCCGTTGCGCCGGAAATCAAGGCCGCCAAGCCGGGTGTCATCGGGGGTATCATCCCGGCGATTCGCCGGATCTTTACCATCAAGCGCGGTAGCACCCCCGCGGCGGAAACGCCGCCGGTGGTGGCATCCCAGCCGCAAGTTGCGGCCGCGGAAACGATCGCTCCGTCCGCTGAAGCCAGCATTCCCGTTGCTTCCGCACCCGCGCCCGCGGTCAAGCCGGCGGCTCATTCCCTCGTCGAGACGCCCCCCTTGGAACCGATGGTGCCGACCTCTTCCAGTCGTTTCAGCTGGCTTAAGCGCAACCGCGAGCTGACGGCTTCGGTGCCGGCGCTCGTGGCCGGCGGGTTGCCGGTGTTGCGCTTGGAGGCGCGTCGGAGCCGAGCGCCCAATTTGCCGCGGCAGACGCGCTTGGACATGGATCAACGGATTGAAAAACTCGGTCCCGAGTTGGAGCCGATTTCCGGTTCCGATGTGATGAGTGGGGCGAGCCTGTCGGCCGCCGTGCCCGTGGCTGCCGGGGTGGAGGAAACGGTGATTACGTTGGAGGCGGCCGCGGCCGTTCAGGCTAAGACGGCGGGTACGGCTGGCGCGGTCGGAACGACGGATAGAATTACCCGGCGCTCGGAGGAAATTAAGTTGATTCCCAGCGACACCAAGCAGCGTGAGCAATTCCGCGAGGTCATTCTCTTTTTCGATCCGCCGCCGCCCAAAGCATCGAGTTCGGCGCAGAAGCCGACCAGTTCCGCGACGTATGAACAGAAGTAAGCGAGTCTTGGTGGCGGGCGCGGCCTGGATCGGGTGGTTTTCTGCTGGATTATTAGCCGCCGAAGCACCGCATGCTGCCGAAGCACCGCACGCTACCGAGGCACTGCATGCTGCGGAGCCTGCGCACGCAGCGCCGGTCCATGAAACGGCCCCGGCGAAGGCGCCGGCGGGCGAGCACGCGCAGCCTGAGCCGGAACCCGCGAAGCTAGAAAACGCCCCCGTGGCGGAAGTTCCGCCCGTGGCTGAGTCCCACCGAACGGCGGAAACTCCGCCTGCGGCGGCTCCGGTGCATGGGGCAGAAGCGGGCCCCGCGAAGGTCACGGCGGAAGCGCACGGTCCGGCGGTGCACGCGGAAGATCCTAGTGCTAAATCGAAAGAAGCGGCCTCGCTCGCCAATCTTACTTTGGCCCGATCTTTTCGGGCCAACCAAGATTGGGGCCAGGCGATTCCCTTGTTTGAGGCGTTTGTGCTGGAAAACCCCGATTCGCCGGAGTTGCCGCGGGTGTTGTTCGAATTGGGTCGTACGTACGCTCAGGCGGGTGCCACCGAATCGGCCCTGAGCCGATTTTATTCCGTGCTCGATCTCTCGCTTAATCAGGAAGGCGCCTCGTTTGTGACGGCGCGACAACTCGCGTACTCCGCGCAATACGAAATCGCGCAGACCCAGATGGCGCTGGGTCGCTACACGCAGGCCGCGCGACTTTTCCGCGGCATGCACAAACTGCCCCTGATCGACGTAGATCGCTCCAATATTTATCTGTCCTGTGCGCGGGCGCTCAAGCTTTCGGGCGATAAAGCCGGAGCGGCGGAGGAGTATCAGGCCCTCTTGCAGTTGTTTGCGGACAGCCCGTTCGTGTCGGAAGCGCGCTTCGAGTTAGCGGTCGTGTTCGCTGAACTGGGTCGCCGGGATGATGCGTTGCGGGAGGTCTTGTCGTTGTTTGAACGGCAAAAAAGTGCCGGCAGTTCCGATGAGTCGTGGCGATACTGGCAGCGCCGGGCCGGCAATCAGTTGGCCAATATGTTTTATAGCGCAGGAAATCTCCCGGAAGCGGCGGAGCTTTACGGGAAATTGCTCCAGCTCTCGGGGGAGGCGCGCTGGCGTTGGCCGTTGCTTTACCAAGTGGGTTTGGTCGCCGAGCAGATGAAGGATTTTGCCAAGGCGAAGGCGACGTACACCGAATTGGCCGCGGCGAAAGCGGAGGGTTTGCCCACGGAAGTGGCCGAACTGCCGAAGCTGGCTCAGTGGCGGCTTGAGCATCTGGGTTGGTCTGAGCGGATGGATTCGGAGCTCAAGAGCTTGAAGCCGGGACCTTGAGGGCTCTTGCTTTCGCTCACTCATGAAGCGTCCCGAAGCGGTAGAAACCCACCTTAAAATCTGCGAAGAGCTGCACGCTTTGGTGTTGGAAGAGAATCGCATTTTGCGCGAGGAGCAGCGGTTGCCGGGCGCGGAAATCAGCACGCGGAAGGAAGGCTTGTTGCAGCGGCTGAACGAGAGTGTGGCCGCTTTGAAAACGGCTGATAAAGATGGGGGCGGCGGCCCTCGCTTGGTGCTGGCGCGCGAACGCTCGATGCAGATCTTGCGATTGGATCGGGAGAATGAGCAGTTACTCCTCCGGCACAGTTTGGGGACGCGGCGCCCCGTGGTGGCTCAATCGCTCTCGGCGGCCGCGCAATTGTACGCGACGCGGTTGCCTAAATCTTAACGAGATCGTGCCGCTCAGCCTAGAACCTGGAGGCGTTGGCCGAGCTGCGTGCTGCGATCGATAGGTGGCGCTAGTTTTTTCACGAGGTCTTCCGTCGTGAGTTTTGAGTCCAGATGGAAAGCACCCGCTCTATCGCCGTAAAGCGGAGCCGCGAGCGTCAGGCCGGCCGGGATTTCACTCGGCAAGGGGGTGCGGAAGAGCGCGGGGTCATCCACGAGACTGGGAATGCGGCAGAATAGGGTGACGGCGGCGGGGTCGAGCGCTCGGCCGGATTGGGCGATGACCGCTTCCAGGGCGGCGGGGTGGGGCGCGGTATTATCCACGACATGCACGGCGACGGCGAGGCAGCGCGCGAGCCACGGGATCGTCTCGCCTTTTAAGCCGTCGGGAAAACCGCTACCGTCAAAGCGCTCGTGATGATTACGCACGATTTCTGCGACCGCTGCGTCGGGGTCAAAGTGGCAGGCGAGGTTATGGCTGAGGATGGGATGCGTTTCATACATCTCCGCATCGGATTCCGACAAGTTCGCGAATCCGCTTTGAATGCGTTCAAGTAAACCTTGGTCAAACCCGATCATACCCAGGTCGCACAGGGAGGCCGCGAGCAGGAGTCGGCGCGCGGCATCGGGCGTGAACGAATCTAATTGGGCGAATTTACGGACGATGGTCACCAAGTGCTGACTGCGTGCGGCGAGGCGAGGGCTACGCGACGAGAGGATGTGGTGGCAAAAGTGCAGCGCGTCTTCGAGTCCGCGTTGCTGGAGTTGTCCGGCGGCCTTAAGGGAGTGGAGTTTTGAGCCTAATTCCGCGCCGAGGGCTTCGATGCGTAACTGCAACTGCACGGCATTTTGATTCAGGTCGCGCAACTCCTGTTGCAGAGAGGCATTTTCTTTGCGGGTGGCGGCGGTGACCACGCCGGCGGCGACGGTGGCGATCAGTTCCTCCCGGAGCCACGGCTTGGTGACAAAGCCGAAGAGCCGGCCCTCACGCACTTGCTCCATCGCCTGATTGACCGTGAACACACTGGAGAGCGCCACGATCGAGGCATAAGGCTGACGGATCGCGGTGCGATTTAATAGATCGTGTTCAGGTTGATCGAGTAACTCGTGATCGGCGAGCACCACGGCGAAATCTTCGTGTTCCAGTAATGCAAGGGCGGGGGCGGAGGTCTGAGCCTGATGTACGACGAAGCCTTCGCATTCGAGGGTGAGCTGGAGGGCTTCTAAGGTCACCGCATCGGAATTGACCACGAGCACAAGCGGGCAGGCACGATGCTCCCGTCGGCCGTAGGCATGCGGCGCGCGAGGAATCACGAGGAGATTCCGGGAATCGGACTGAGTTTGAGTAGACACAAGCAAACCTGATAAGGGCGTACGGAAGAACGGTCCAACTGGGGCCGGACTTAAGTAAAAAACGCGAAATATTTGGCGGCAAAAATTGCCTATCTTTTTAAGGGTTAATATCAGGGGCTTCGGGGGATTTAGTTTATTTTAGTTCATTGATTAATAGAAATTTACAATATCAGTGCCGACGCTGGAACCACATTTGCTTAAGGCCTGGCATGATCCAAGGAATCGAGCCCAGTCTCACGATGCGCATCGCGCAGAGGTCACTTGACGCGTGCGTCCTTCGACAGGAGGCGCTGGCCTCGAACATCGCCAACGCCGAAACCCCGGGTTTCAAGCGGATGGACGTCGCCAAGGATTTTGCTGATCGACTCAAGACTGCGGTCCAGCGCGGCGGCACCAAGGGTGCCTTGCCGGCGCCTCGACTGGCCGAAGATAGCCACGCCCGCGCGCAGCGGGCCGATGGTAACACGGTCGATCTGGAAAACGAATTGCTCCAGATGAACAAAAATCAGGTCGATCACGAATACCTGACGAACCTCATTGGCTCTAATTTTAAGACGCTGAAAATGGCGATCACCGGTCGTAGCAGCTTCTAATTTAACTTTTCGCCACCATGGAACTCATCACTGGAGTAGGTTCGACCGGCAGCGCGCTGAACGCGCAAAAAACCCGGCTCGATCTCATCGCCCAAAATATCGCAAACGCCCAGACCACGCGTTCGGCTGACGGCGGTCCTTATAAGCGCCAAGTCGTTACGTTCGAAGCTCAGCTGGCAAACCGCATGGCCCGCGCGGGCCAAGGTGCTGGGCAAACCGGCGTCAGGGTCGCCTCGATTAGTAACGATCCGACCCCGGGCCAGAAAATCTATGATCCGCGGCACCCTGATGCGGATGCTCAGGGCATGGTGACCATGCCCAACGTGAATGTTTCGACCGAAATGGTGGATCTTATCACCGCCTCCCGCACCTACGAAGCCAACCTCTCCGTCGTCAAAGCGGCCCGCCAAATGGCCCAGAAGACGATCGATATCGGCCGCTAATTTAATCCATGTCTACTATCGGTGCTATTACAGCGAGCGGTGCAGGTCCATTGGCGGCCACGCGTCTCCAAGGCTTGGATCTGAAGGGACTCACCTCCGGCGGCGTTGGTGCGGCCGACAAGGCAGCCTCTGCGCCCACGGATTTTGCCGGCGTTTTGTCGCAAGTGGTCTCGCCGCTGATCGATAAGCAAAACGAAGCGGCTGCGTTGACCAAGTCTGTCCTGCTCGGCCAGGGCGCACCCTTGCACCAGAGTGTGATCGCGATGCAGGAAGCCTCGGTGGCTTTCAGTCTCATGGTCGAGGTTCGTAATAAAGTCGTAGAGGGCTTCCAAGAGCTCATGCGCATGCCCGTCTAAATTTTTTGACCACCCACGTCCGTATAAATGAAACCTTTTCTTGATTCTTTCCTCCGAGTTTGGCGCGAATTTACCGTCGGCCAGAAAACCTCGATCATCCTCGCGGCCTTGCTGGTGATCGGTGGACTCACGGCGGTGGCGGTATGGTCGGGCCAACCTGATTACCAGCTTCTGTACGGGCGTCTGGCCCAAAAAGACGCGGCCGTCATCATCAGCTCGCTGCAGACGCAAAATATCAAATACCGCACGAGCCCGGATGGCAGCTCCGTCTACGTGCCGGCCGAAAACATCCATCGTCTGCGCATGGATCTGGCCAGCAAAGGGCTCCCGAGCGGTGAGGGCGTCGGCTTTGAAATTTTCGACAAGGGTCAATTCGGCCTCAGCGATTTTGCGCAACGCACCAATTACGCCCGCGCCCTGCAGGGTGAGCTCTCGCGTACGATCGCCCAGCTCGACGGCGTGGCCGCCGCTCGGGTGATGATTGTGCAGCCGGAGAATCGTCTCTTGCTGGTCGGTCAGAGTATCAAGCCGACGGCCTCCGTCTTCGTTGAACTGCGCGGCAACCGTCTGCCCGTCGAAGCCGTCAACGCCATCCGTAACTTGGTGGCTAATTCGGTGCAGGGCCTCCTGGTGGATGAGGTCGCCGTCATCGACCAAAAGGGTCATGTGCTTTCGGCTGACCTGAAGGACGACCCGACTTTGGGTGCGGCGACCAGCCAGATGCGCTACCGCCAACAGGTGGAAGACTATTTCGCGCGCAAAGTAGAATCCTTGCTCTCGCCCGTGATCGGTCCCGGCAACGCCGTGGTCCGGGTCTCGGCCGACATCGATAGCGAAACGGCCAACCGCAGTGAGGAACGTTTCGATCCCGAGGGCCAGGTGGTGCGCTCCCAGACCAATAGCGAAGAAACCTCGACCTCCGTTGAAAAGAAAAAATCGGGCGTCGCCGGGGTGACGAGCAACACCCCCGATGCAGCCAAAGACGAGGCCCCGCTTGTCGCCAACGATCAGAACACGAAGAACCGGACCACGAGCTACGAAATCAATCGTGTGCTCACGAACAGCTCGCGCACGCCGGGCACAATCCGCGGTCTTTCTGCCTCGGTTTTCGTGGCCCAGCGCATGGTCGGAACGGGCGCGGAGGCCAAACCGCAGCCACGCACCGCCGAAGAATTACAGGGTTTGCGTAAGCTGGTGATTAACGCGATCGGCCTGAAGGCCTTCGCTGGCGCCAATGCCAACGCTAACGTCGAGGACCTCGTCACGATTCAAGAAGCGGCCTTTCAATCTTCATTCCCGGCCGCCGGCGCGGATGACGTCGCCGTACCAACCAAGGTTCGCACCTGGATCGAGCTTGGGGCGAAATACATGCCGGTGTTAATTGCCGTGCTGGCCTTCGGTTTCTTCTTCCGGCTCCTGCGCACCCAACGTCCTGAGACGGTTCCGATGGAGGTCATCAATCCTCCGCGTGAGGAAGAGCAATCAGAACTGCCGGCGGTCGTGACGGCCGCGACGCTCAACGAATTGCTCCGTAAGAAACCGGCCAACATCAGCGCCGCCCTCCGGGGCTGGACGGCTGAGGCCAAGTCTTAATTTCGTCCGACCGTGACTTCTACTGAATACAGCAAACTGACTCGTCCGCAAAAACTCGCCGCGCTTTTAATCGTGGCGGGTCCGGACGCGGCCGCCGATATTTTACGGAGTTTTCCCGACGCCGAAGTCGAAGAAATCTGCCGGCTGATGGGTGAGTTCGAAGTGGTTTCTCAAGAATTGAAAGATCTGCTCATCGCTGAATTCGAGCCCCTGATCATCAGTGGCCTGAAGTCGATTGAAGGCGGATTTGATTTTGCCAAAAAGGCGCTCGATCTCTCCCGCGGTGAATTCAAGGCCGGCGCCATGCTCAGTCGAGTGGGGGCCAGCGTTAGTCTCGCTTCGGCCAAAGTCCTTGAGCGGATTTCCGAAATGGAAGGGCGCGATGTGTTCCTGCTCCTGAAGCGCGAACAACCCCAGACCATCGCCTTCGTGCTTTCTTACATCGACAAGCTGAAAGCGCGGGACGCCTTCAAATTGTTTTCGCCCGAGCTGCAGTCGGATATTTCGCTGCGCATCGGTTTGATCGACAGCACCTCGCTCAAATACATCGAGAAAATCGCCAATCAACTCGGGGCGCACGTCTCCCAAAGTGAAGTTCCGGCGTTCCACCGTAGTGGTGGGGCTGAAACGGTGGCCAACATGCTTAAGGGCGTCTCCAAGGATGCGACCCGCGCGGTCATGGCCCAACTCGAAGAAAAAAATGCCCGTTTGGCTACGGCGGTTCGCCGAAAACTGTTCTCGTTCGAAGATCTTTCCCGGCTCCGTCCGAGCGACATGCAGCGCCTCATGCGCGAAGTCGATGCCGCGCAACTGGCCCTGGCGCTCAAGGGTGCATCCGAAGGTATGCAGGAGAAAATCTTTGCGGCCCTTTCGAAACGTGCCGGCCAAGGTCTGCGCGACGATCTGTCGATGCTCAGCAATGTCCGGCCCAAAGAGGTTGCCACCGCGCAGTCTGCGGTCGTCGACATGCTCCGTAAACTCGAGGAATCGGGCGACATCATCCTCGATGAAGATGAGGGGGAGGCATAACCCATGGCCGTTTCCCGTCATAGTATTTCATTCACCGGACCCTTTGTCTTAGCCGCTGAGGCGGTTGAGCCGGTCCGTCATTACACGAAGGCCGAACTCGCGGCCGAATATGAACGCGGCCGCTGTGAAGGTGCCCGTCACGCTGATACGGGCGTGGAACATCGTTTTGTGGCCTTTCGCTCGGAGGTAAGCGCGGTGCAAAATGGTATTTTTGCCCGCTTGGGTGAGGCCGAAAAAATGATCGCTCAGCAGATGCGCGTCGCTTTGCCCGATCTGGCCGTTGACGTCGCCAAACGGGTGCTCGCCGGTTTTGCGCCGCCACCCGAAGTGGTCGAGCAGTTGTGTCAGGAAGCGATGCGGGCCCTTTTCCCGGAGGTGCAAGATCTCGAGCTCGTCGTGGGTGAACGGGATCATGCGATCATCGAAAGCCTCGTGCCCGAGTGGAGAACGACGTATCCAGGAATCAAAGTGACGATCGATCCGGTTTTGATGGCCGGCGAGTGTCTGGTGCGGAGTCGTTTCGGGGTGATCGACGCACGGCATGGGGCGAAGGTCGAATCCCTGCGTCGGGAGCTCGCGCGCAAATGAACGCCGGCGTGGCAGATATTCTTTCTTTGGTGCGGAGCCAGGTGCAGCAGGCCCCAACGTTTAGTCGTTATGGTCGGGTGGCTTCGATCTCGGGGCTCATTGTCGAGTCGGAAGGCCCCAATGTGGGTTTGGGCGAACTGTGTGTTTTGCGCAGCCAGCGTAATGATTTTGAAGTGCTCGCTGAAGTCGTAGGATTTCGCGCGGAGAAAATTTTGTTGATGGCATTGGGGGATGTCGGCGGCCTGCACGTGGGCTGCGAGACCGTGGCGATGGATTCGCTTTCTCTGCCGGTCGCCAACGATCTGCTGCTGGGCCGGGTGCTTGATGCGCTTGGCCGTCCGATGGACGAAGGCGCGGCCTTGTCGCGTCAGCGCCAGGCTTGGGCGGCGCAAACTCAGCCCCCGCATCCGCTACGTCGTCAGCGTATTTCCGAGCCGTTTTTGACCGGAGTGAAAGCCATCGACGCTTTTACTCCTTTGGGCCGCGGTCAGCGCATGGGTATTTTTGCGGGCTCAGGCGTGGGTAAATCGACGCTGTTGGGGATGATTGCCCGCGGTTCCTCGGCCGATGTGGTCGTGATCGGGTTGGTCGGTGAGCGTGGCCGTGAGGTCCGTGAATTTATCGAGCGCGATTTGGGTCCGGAAGGCCTTAAGAAATCAGTGGTGGTGGTGGCGACTTCGGATGCGCCGGCGCCGATGCGGTTGCGCGCGGCATTTACGGCTACGGCGTTGGCCGAGAGCTATCGCGATCAGGGTCGTAATGTTTTACTGCTGATGGACTCGGTGACGCGTTTTGCGATGGCGCAGCGCGAGATTGGTCTGGCCGTGGGCGAACCTCCGGCGACGCGCGGTTACACGCCTTCGGTTTTCGCGTTATTGCCGCGGCTGCTGGAACGAACTGGCACGGGTGAAACGGGGGCGATCACGGCCCTTTACACCGTGTTGGTGGAAGGCGACGACATGAACGAACCGGTGGCGGATACGGTCCGTGGTATTTTGGATGGGCACTTGGTGTTGTCGCGTGCGCTAGCGCACGCTAATCATTATCCTGCGATTGATATTCTCGAAAGTATTAGCCGGCTCGGTCGTGAGGTGGCGCCAAAATCCGTCCTCGAGATGTCGGCGGCCGCGCGAGAACACGTGGCGCTTTATCGCCGCAACGAGGATCTGATTAACATCGGTGCCTACAGCAAAGGCTCGAATCCGGCGCTGGACCAAGCGATTCGGGTGCATGCTCCGCTCCAGCAGTATCTGCGGCAGAGTATTGACGAAGTGGTGTCGGCTGAGGCGATGGCCGCTGGCTTGAAGGGGGCAGTGCAATGAAGCGCTTTCGTTTTAGGCTCCAAAGTTTACTGCATTTGCGTGAATTACGTGAATCGCAGGCGGCGAATGTGCTCGCGCAAAAGCTCGAGCATGAGCGGCGCTTGGCGAAAGAGTTGGCGCAAGCGCAGGCCCGTTCCGAGACCGCCCGCGCCAATTTATTTCAGGCTGAAGGCAAAAGCTTTGCCCCCCAGGATCACGCGGCGGCGCTGGCCGACTTTGATCGCACGCTGGCCCTCGAAAGTGCCGCGGAGAAGGCGCTCGTGAGCTTTGCCAAAGTGGTGGCGCTGGCGCGTCAGGCTTGGGCGGAAGCTGGCCGAGACGTGAAGGTCGTTAATAATCTGCGGGGCAAGGCGGAAGAGCGTCACATTCAAGAGGCGGCTCGCGTCGAGCAGGCCGAAATGGATGAAGCCGCGAGTCGTATCGTCGGAGCCTCCTATTCTCCTCTGTCATGAAACTTATAAGCTCACCCTTGTTGATTATCTTGGTGGCCACGCTGATCAGCGTCGGACTCTCCTGCTATCTGGTGCTGCAGCGTGTGCCGGAATACGCGAAAATGGCAGCGGCGATGCGCCCCAAGCCCAAGGTGATCCCTTCGCATATACCGGATCGCCCCCCTCCGGTCGATGTCACCAGTCGTGCGGTCAGCGAATTGAAGTTAGCGAAGGATCAGTTGGCCACGCGTGAAGCTTCGTTGCTCGAGCAGCAGAAACGCCTCGCATCGGAGCGGCTCGAACTCGAGCGCACCCGGGCGGATATCGATCTGATGCGCAAGCAGGTTGAGGCTTATCTGACCGAAGCCAAGGGCTTGAGTGCAACTGCGCGCGCCGAGGACTCGGTTTCAGAACTAAAAAATCTCAAAACGCTGGTGCAAACCTACTCGAATATGTCGCCCAAATCGACGGTGGCGATCATGCTCCAGATGGAGGATGCCAGTGCGGTCAAGATTCTCGCGCTCATGAAAGTCGATGTCGTGGCGGGAATTTTTGAAGAGATGGGCAAACAGGCCGCCTCGGATCCTTTGATGGCCAAGCGGGCGGCTAAATTAGCCGAAGGCGTGAAAAACTTCCGTGCACCCAAATGATGTCTCCCTTTCAGCTGGATCCTAAACTTTCTGGCGCCTCGTCGCCTTCGTCCTCCGTGGTCGATTTTGAGGCCACGGGCAAAGCCTCGGCTGCGCCGGTTGATCGCAAACGCTCGTTTGCGACCTTGCTGGGCAACGTAAAAAAAGAAAAACCGCCTGAAACGCGTTGGTCGTCTGCCAATCAGCCAACCCGGGCCTCAGCGCTAAGCGAGAAGCTGCAGCATGCGCCGGTGGCAGCTAAGGCAAAAGGGAAGGATCATGCGCGTTCGACGGCTTCCCCGGGTTCTCCGGCCCGCTCCAAAGCGGAGGTGCCGAGCGAGCAGGAGAATGCGGTTAACCCCGACGACTCGCTGGGCGACACGGGTGCAGATAGGGAGCGCGTTGAGCTCCCGGAAAAAAAAGAGGATGATCAGGTCTCGGACACCTCGGTGTTGATCGCGGGCCTGGCGCCCTCGCCGATGGAGGCGATCGCGCCGGTTGCTTTATTTATGGGTGCGGCGGCTTTCAGCGACTCCACTCAAGAGCAGAGTGAGTCCGCGGTTGAGTGCATGGGCGCATCAGGCGCCACGGCTAAGTTTGAACCAGGAGCGACTCCCTTGGACTTAATGCAAGCGGGTGCCCCAGGTCAGACTCAGCTGGGTGAATCTCTCGCCGCCGCGGTGTCCGCAAAAGGCTCAAACCTCGCGGCCACGGCTAAAACGGGCTCACTCAAAGACCAGAAGATTACGGCTGAGGCTCAGGCGGTATCGGCCAAGGACAAGAACGATGCCCTAGAAGCCCTGACGGAAAATGCTCAGACGAGCGCTCAAGGGATCGCGCCCAAGGCCGGCTCGGGTGAGCTGGCGCGAGCGATGAAGCATACGGCTTTGGCGTCGGCTGCCGGCGAACCAGTCTCGGGCCTTTTGAGCGGTCCAGGCCGCGCAGAAAAAAATGCCGCTGCACTCATCGCCGCCGTACCTAGCGGGAATAAAACCGATGGATCGGATATTTTTAATAACATCGAAAATATTGGTAATAATCGTCTTAAGAAAGTCGATTCGGTGGTTGGCGTGTCAGCTGCTCAAGGAAACCCAGTTATGTCTAGCACCTTGCTTGATTTCGCTGAAGCCAGCCGAACGGACGCCCCGGCCTCCGAGGCGGTGGCGCGCGTGAATTTGGTGCAGGTGGTGGATGAAGTCGCGGCCATCACCGAGAAGATGAGAGTTTCAGGCCAGCATCGCTGCGTCGTGGATTTCGATGTCGCCGGCCACGGCAATCTGCGCGTCGAAGTGGTGCGTCGGGATGATCAATTGAAGACGGTGTTTAGCACCGATTCCGAGGCTTTGCGCCAGTCCCTGCAGGCCGCGTTGGATCGTGCCGATCGCCCGGGCCAGATGGCCACTTCGTTTGAGTGGCAGGGTGCGTCATCTGATTCCTCGGGTCGCGGTCAAAGCGGCACGCAGGCCGACGCCGATTCTCGCCAGAATACCTATTTCAAAGCCGAGTCTGGCAGCCGGACGGCGCGCGGTACCTCGGTTGCACCGGTCAGTACCGAACCGGTCACGGCGCCCCCGCTCGCGGCCCATCACCGTTTACAATTATTCGCTTAAACCATGCCTATCCTCTCCATTACGCCCGCTCCCGTTGCTGCCGTTCCGGCCTCCGCAGCCCCCGCTACCGTTGCACGTTCGGCCAACAATTCGATGAGCCAGCAGGATTTTTTGAAACTGCTGACCATGCAGCTTAAAAATCAGGATCCGATGAAGCCGATGGATGATAATTCGATGGTTGCGACCATGGCGCAATTTACCGGCCTAGAACAATCCAGCCAGATGCTCACCTCCCTAAAGGGATTGGGTGACGCCAATAAAATGATCGCGGCGAGTAGCATGATCGGGCGCGAAGTCACGGTGACCGATCCGGCCGGGACCCAGACCACCGGCATTGTTGATGCCGTTGAAACCACGGCGTCTGGTCTGCAACTGCGGATGGGCGCCTCTTTATTTTCATTAGCATCAGTCACCCGCGTCGCGCCTACGATCACCACCACCGCGCTGCCCTCCAGCGTTCGGGCCTGAATTCAAAATTTATACACAACCTCTAATCCTTAAAACATATGCCCATCTCAGCCTCAATCTACTCTGGTGTTACCGCAATGAAGGCCTTCTCGAAAGGCGTCGAAACCATCAGCGCTAACATCGCGAATGCCAATACGACCGGCTACAAATCGGCGACCGTTTCGTTTTCCTCCCTGATGAATGATTCGATTAAGAATTCGCAGGGTTCACTCTCGGTTACGGGGGTGAAAACCGATCTCGCCGTTTCCGGAGAAGGTTTTTTCCGCGTTTTGAAGACGGACGATAGTTCCGAGTACGCGACGCGCGCGGGGGATTTTCACTTCGATGAGGAGGGTTATCTGGTCAACAGCAGTGGTTATCAGGTCCAGGGTTTGACGGGTGGCGCGGGCACGACTTTGCCCACGACCGTAGGTAGCATCCGTGTCAGTCAAACGCCCCCGGCGGGTGCGGAGTTGCTTAGCTTCGCTTTTGATAAAAAAGGTAATCTGACGGAAACGTACTCTGATGGCAGCACTGCCGTGACGAATCGCGTTCTGGTTCAACGTTACTCCAATCCCACCGCCCTCAAGCTCGACGGGGCGAATATGTTCACGAATTTTGAAAATGCCGCGCCCGTCGGTGGCGCCACGCTCACGGCTTTGGGCAATGCCCCTGGTGGCGTCGGCAATGGCACGATCGAACCGGAGACCCTTGAGCTCTCCAATGTCGATTTGACCAGCGAATTCGCGGCGCTTATCAACGCGCAACGCAGTCTCCAAGCCTCTTCCCGCATCGTCACCGTTTCGGATTCGATGGTGGAAGACACGGTGAATCTTAAGCGCTAAGTTTTAAATATTTTACTACCATGTCCGATCCCGCTCCTGACAAATCAGCCGAAAAACCGGCACCCGCAGCTGGTAAATCTGCTGGCGGCATGCTCCCGACGATTATCGCGGTGGTGCTGGCGCCGGCTCTTTCTTGGGCGGTCGTAAATTTTATGCTCATCCCGAAGCTGACGGCTGACATCAAGAGCCAGCTCACGGTCGCTATGGCTCAAGCCAGCAAGCATGATGGCAGTGAAGCCGGAGCGGATCATGAAGCGGATGCAAAAGCCGACGAGGGTGGACATGCGCCCAAGGCCGAAGCCGGTGGACATGGCGGCAAAGAAAAAGTGGAAGTCCGTCCTAAATTTGAAAATCTCACGGTCAACATATCCGGCACCCAAGGCACTCGCTACCTCAAGGTCACTTTTAACGTGGTCGGCAAAAACGATGCCGCTAATAAAAAGATCGATGCAAAGTACGCGGAGTTGGTCGACACGACCCTCACGATCCTCGCCAGTCTGACCATGCCCGAGCTCGATGAACCGAGCAGCAAGACGGTGGTCCGCGGCCGCCTCGTGGCCGCTTTCAACGATTTGCTCAAAGCTCCTTTGGTCGATCAGGTGTTCTTCTCTGACTTCGTGGTGCAGTAATGACGGCTGAATCCCAGACTGAACCCCCGGTAGCTGCCACGCTGCTCGATTCCCTCGGTAACCGCGTGGCGGCCGAGGCCTTTCCGGCTGTACGCAACTACGACTTCCGCAACCCGGTGATGTTGACGGAGGGCCAGTTGGCCCAGCTGCGTGAATTGCAAACGCAGTTTGCCCGGCAGCTGGCGACGCGCCTATCCCTCGTGCTCAAACTGGAGTGCGTGCTGGGTAAAGTCGGATTCTCCGAGTCCACCTTCGCTGAATTTCGCGGTCAAATTTCTGAGCGCTCGTATAACTGCACCTTTAAAGCCGAGCCCTTGCGTGGACTAGGCCAGATGACCCTGCCGGCGGCCTTGGCTTCCACCGTGGTGGATCGGCTCCTCGGTGGTCCTGGCGTGGCGCAGACCGTCGAGCGGGAACTGACCGAAATCGAGTGTGCTTTGCTGGATGATATGATGGCCCAGGTGGTCGAAGAATGGTTTAGCCAGTGGGGCTATGAAGTGCCCTTGCAGCCGATGATTCTCGGCGGCCAGCGTTTTTCGGGCTTCATGCAAAGCTCCTCCAAGACGGCGTCATTTGTGAATCTTAGCATCGAGATGACACTCGGTGGGGCCACGGGCCTGCTGTCGCTGTGTGTGCCCGAGGTGATGGTTGAGCCGCTGCTCCGCTCGTTCCAGGCGCGCCAGGAAAAAATGCAACCGGACAAACCGGTCGTGCGTGAACCCAGCTGGCATCCGGCTTTTGAAGATGTGATGGTTCCGATCACCGCCTATTGGAACGCGTTCAACCTTTCCCTCGCCGAACTCTCTAATCTCGAAATCGGATCGGTCCTCCCGCTCCCGGTGAGTATTTTGGAGCAGACCTCAATTATGGTGGGTGCGGATGAAAAATTTATCGGCACCATTGGGATCGAGGGCGAACGTATCGCTGTTTCCATCACCGCCGTCTCACGTTAACCTTTCGCCTTACTTACCAAATGGACAACAAATCTCTCGACCTCGTTTTGGATATCAAGGTGAACGTCGCCGTGCAGCTCGGTTCCTGTGAACTGCCCATGCGCGAAGTGCTCGCGCTCGCTCCCGGCACCATTTTGCAACTGGCCCAAAAAGCCAATGAACCGGTTTCTCTCCACGTGAACCAAAAGCTCGTCGCTCGAGGCGAAGTGGTCTTGGTCGGCGATAGTTTTGGTATTCGTGTCACCGAATTCGTGGGTCGCGCCAAATGAGCCGTTTCAATCGGAGCAAAGTCTCTCGTCGTTTGATCGGCATCGCTGCGCTCGGGTTTTTCCTATTGAGCGGCCGGCTTTGGGGGGCGGCCGCCGCGCCCCGTTCGGCCGATACCGTAATTTTCCCTCAGCCGGTGGAGCAGGGTCCGGTGCGGCCCGCGAGTACGCCTTCGACGTCGTACGTGGTATTCGTGGCGCTTTGTCTCGGGGGCGGGGCCTGGCTTTGGTTTCGCGCCAAAGGCAAGGGCCGCAGCTTGAAAAGCGCCGGTTCAGAAATCTCCATTGATGAAACTCGGCCACTCGGCAATCGGCAGTACCTCGTACTGACATCGTGCCGCGGCCGTTCTTTTCTCGTGGGCGTCAGCCAAGGCCGCATCGATGTGATTTCAGAAGTTCCCCCCTCCGAAACGGCCCCATGAATCTGACTCGGCCACGGTACCTGCGTTTTCCGATTTTATTTGTTTTTAGCGCTTTGATTTTCGCTTCGGGCCTGTTGCAGGCTCAGACGAATCCAACGGCGGTAACTCCGACTCCAGCCCCGAACTCCGCGGTGGCGCCGGCGACTTCGACCCCGGCGCCTTGGCGACTGGCGGTGAATTTAGAAGGGGCGGAAAAGCCCGGCGAGATCAGCGTGGGCTTGCAGATCGTCGTGGTCATGACGCTGCTTTCGCTGGCGCCTACGCTGGTGATGCTGATGACCAGTTTCACGCGCATCGTGGTGGTGCTCGGATTTCTGCGCACCGCCATGGGCCTGCCCAACGCGCCTTCGAATCAAATCATCACCGGGCTCGCGCTCTTCCTTACGTTATTTGTGATGGGACCCACCTTTGAGAAGGTGAACAGCGACGCCTTGCAGCCTTATCTCGCGGGTAAACTGGCCTCCGGACCCGCGCTCGAGGCCGCGAGCGAACCGGTGAAGGGTTTCATGCTCAGGCAGACGCGCACCCGTGACATCGAGTTTTTCCTAAAGCTGGGACGTTTCCCGCCGACGAAGGTGCAGGATTTGCCCCTGCGTGTGGTCGTGCCGGCGTTCGTGATCAGTGAGCTACAGACCTCTTTCCAGATGGGCTTTTTTCTTTTTCTGCCGTTCCTGGTGATCGATCTGTTGGTGTCCACCATCTTGATGTCGCTAGGTATGATGATGATGCCTCCGGCCGTCGTGGCCCTGCCTTTTAAGCTTCTGCTTTTTGTCCTGGTCGATGGCTGGCAGTTGGTCGTGAAAAGCTTAGTGGAAAGTTTTAACGTTTAACGGCCATGACTCCCGAAGCTGCGATCGATATTCTAAAAGAAGTCATCATTTTCGCGATGATGGTGTGCAGTCCCTTTCTGATCGGGATGCTCATCGTCGGTTTGATTACGAGCATCTTTCAATCGGCGACGAGTATCCAGGAGCAGACGTTGACGTTTGGCCCAAAGTTGGTCGCGGGGGGCGCCTTATTTGTGCTGCTAGCGCCGTGGTTAGTCAGAGTGATGAGTGAGTTTACCATCGGCTGTTTTGCGCGCATGGCTAATTTGGGTAATTAAGCCTCGGAGGAAAATCCTCATGCTACTTTGGATCATTGCATGGGTTTTGATCAGCTTGCGGTCCTTGGGGGTCATTGCCTCGTTGCCCACTCCTGGCGGCGGTAATCTCCCCGTGCGTATACGGGTCGCACTGAGCATGATGTTGGCGGTGTTGCTCGTCGGAGTGGTGCCGTTACCCGTGGAGCTTGAGCGGGCGGATGCGATGCAACTGGCGCTGGCGGCGATCAGCGAAATTTTACTGGGCTTTGCGATGGGCTTGGTCGTGCGTGCGGCCTTTTCGATCACCGCTTTGGGCGGCCGCTTGATCGCCAATGAGATTGGGCTTAATTCACCGCCCGGTTTTGATGTGCCGGTGCCGGCGCAGGAGCCGCTGCCGGCCCTAATCACGGCTTTTGCCGGAGTGATGTTTTTCGGCTTGGGCGTGCATCACGATATGTTGGCGGCATTTTCCCGTAGCTTTGAGTTTTCGCCGCTGGGTACTTACACCCTCACCTCGGTCGCGCTGGAGCGGATGATCAAGGTAACCTCGAATATTTTGGCGGTGGGCCTGCGGATTGCCGCACCGTTTATCGCGCTGAGTTTTATCATTAATTTGGCATTTAGTATTTTGGGTAAAGCGGTGCCTCGCATGAATGTGTTCATCGCCAGTATTTCCGTGCGGCTTTGGGGTGGCTTGTTGCTGTTGTCGGGCTTTGGCGCGCTGTTATTGCGCAACTTGGATCCGCTTTGGCAGGCGTTACCGTGGGATATGTTAGAGGTCAGTTTGCGCTCCGCTCGACCCTGAACATAGAAGGGTAAAAAATGCCGGTCTTTAGGCCATTTTTCACCGGTAGTTTTGGCGGTAATTTTTTCTTAAAATACTTACAAACAATGCTTTGCTAGTATTGTTTTAAAATGGCGCTCAAATTGCTTATGCGTGGGGAGTGAGCGCAGAAGATCAAGATTCAAAAACAGAAGCACCTTCAGCGAAGCGGCTTTCAGAAGCCCATTCCAAAGGGCAGTTTGCGCGTGCCCCGGAGCTCACCTTGGCCTTCACGTTGGGGGCGGCCTTATTCAGTCTCGGGCTCGCGGCCCGGGAAGCATCGGACAAGGTCGCGCGGTTGGCGGTAGCCGTCTTTGGTCGCCTGGGCGAGTTGCGCGTGCAGGGGGATGAGGTTCCGGCCGTGGCCGTGTTGGCGATGTCGACGTTTGTTACGGTGGCTTTGCCGGTGGTGATGGCGACGGCCCTGGCCGCAATATTAGCAGGCGGCATCCAGAGCGGGTTTCAGCTCACGCCCGAGGCAATGCAGCCCAACTTTGAGCGCTTTAATCCCATCGATGGTTTGGCCCGAATTTTCTCCGGAAAAATTTGGGTTACCGCCTCGCTGGATTTGTTAAAGGTCGTCGCGGTTTTTGGGTGTCTGGCCGCCGCGACGAGCAAGATTTTTACCGATGTGATTTTCTCGGCTCCGGTCGAAACCTTGTATCTCGCCAATTTCATGCACACCAGCGCGATGTCGCTGATGTGGAGGTTTCTAGGTGCGATTGCGGTGATTGCGGCGTTCAGCTACGCGTACGAACTGTATAAGGCGAATCAGGAGCTCATGATGTCGCGTCAGGAAGTAAAGGACGAGCGCTCGCAGAGTGACGGTAATCCGTTGGTCAAAGCTGCGATGCGCCGGCTTGCGCGTCGCCTGCTGCAAAAACAAATGATGGATGCGGTTCCGACCGCCGACGTGATCGTGGCGAATCCGACCCACTTTGCGGTCGCGCTCCGATACGAGCGGGGTTCGGACGCGGCTCCGGTGATCGTCGCCAAGGGCGAGGATCGCAATGCACTTCGCATCAAAGAATTAGCTGCTCAACACGGCGTGCCAATCGTGGAAAATCGGCCGGTTGCCCGCTTGCTGTATGCGACCGGCAAGGTGGGGCAGCCTATACCGCAAGAAATGTTTGAAGCGGTCGCCGAGATTCTCGCCTTCGTTTACCGCACGTATCGCTATTATTATTTTACCCTGCCGAGCCGTCGGGCGGCGGCGCTTCCTAACTAGTCACCATGGCTTCAGCCGCTCCAATTTCTGCTAAGACCTTTACCAGCCAACTCATGGGCCGGGCGGACCTGCTGTTTACGGTGGGCTTGTTTGGCACGATCATGCTTTTGGTTTTGCCGGTGCCTTCCATGGTGATGGATATGCTCCTGGCGCTCAGCGTCGCCAGTTCGTTGCTGATCATGTTGGTCGTCATTTATGTCCGGCAACCGGTGGAATTTTCCGCGTTCCCGACGGTGCTCTTAGGGCTGACGCTTTTTCGATTAGCTTTAAATATTTGCTCAACGCGCTTGGTGCTCACTCGCGGTGAGGCCGGTCATATTATCGACGCGTTCGGCAAGATCGTGATTCAGGGCAATTACGTGGTCGGCTTCGTCGTTTTCTTGATCTTGGTCGTCATCAACTTCGTCGTCATTACCAAGGGCGCGGGTCGTATCGCGGAAGTGTCGGCGCGTTTTACCCTGGATGCATTGCCGGGTAAGCAGATGGCGATTGATGCGGAACTCAACGCGGGTGCGATTGATGAGCCCACGGCCACCGCGCGCCGCTTAAAATTGCAACGGGAGGCGGATTTCTACGGCGCGATGGATGGCTCCTCCAAATTTGTGCGCGGCGAGGCAGTCGCAGGCATTCTGATTACATTGGTTAATATTTTGGGCGGTTTCATGATCGGGGTGTTGCAGATGGATTTGTCGCTGATGGAGGCGCTCCAGAAATTCACGCTCCTCTCGATTGGTGATGGTCTGGTGACGCAAATCCCGGCCCTCGTGATTTCGGTCTCGGCTGGTTTGCTCGTGACGCGCGCGGCCGATAATGGGGATCTAGGCCAACAAGTGGGCGGGCAATTGATCCGCTACCCGATCGCGCTCAAGATTGTGGGTGCGGTGATGTTGTTGATGGGTCTCATGCCTGGCCTGCCTTTGATTCCGCTCGGTTTGATGGGAGGATTTTTTCTTTATATTGGTTACAAGCTTCCAGCCGTCGCGGCTGAGGTGGACCCCGTCCCAAAGAGTGCCGCGGAAAAAGCCAAGGAGAAGGAAGCTGCGCCGCCGAAGAGTGGATCGATCGAGGAAGTCCGTCGCTTGATCGACGTGGATGTCTTTGCGGTCGAAGTCGGGTTTGGCCTCGTGGGCCTGGCGGATCAAAAGCAAGGCGGCGATCTTCCTGCCCGTATCACGGGCGTGCGCAAAACCTTGGCGCGAGAACTCGGGGTCATCGTGCCCCAGGTGGCCGTGCGCGACAATCTGGAGCTAGCGAGTGGGGAATATCGTTTTCTGTTGCGGGGCCGTCAGGTCGGCCGCGGTTCGCTGATGATGGGTCGCTGGATGGCGATGAATGTCTCTGGCAGTCGGGTGCAGTTGCGCGGTATCGCCTGTCAGGAACCGGTCTTTGGTCTGGCGGCGGTTTGGATCGAGGAAGCGGAGAAGAAAAACGCCGAGATCAACGGGTACTCCGTGGTCGATTGCGCCTCGATTATCGTCACGCATTTATCCGAAGTCTTGAAAACTCATTCGCATCTGTTGCTCGGACGTCAGGACGTTCAGGCTTTGATCGATCACGTGAAGCAGTCCCATCCCGCGCTGGTGAGCGAGTTGCTGCCGGATCTGGTCAACCTCGGTATTATTCAGCGCGTGTTGCAGAACTTACTGCGCGAAAATGTGCCGATCCTTAACCTGCCGCTGATTCTGGAAGGGATCGCGGATTATGCGTCTTTGAGTAAGAATCCGGATGATCTGAGCGAACTCGTGCGCCGGCGTTTGGGGCCATATTTCGTCCCGTTGCTGGAATCAGCGCCGGGCACGGTGCGGGCATTAACCTTGGATCCGCGGCTGGAAAAAGAGCTGGGTACGAAAATTCATCGGACCGCGGCTGATTTTGGCCTCGCCCTCGATCCGAGCCTGAGCGCGCACCTGCTTGAGGCCATCAACACGAAACAAGCGCTCTTTGCCGCGGGTGGCAGCGCGCCGTGTCTGGTCGTTGGGGCAGAGCTCCGACTGGCCTTGCGGCGTTTCCTTGAAACGACGTTCCCGCGTCTCACCGTTGTTTCGTTCCAAGAAATACCGGGAACTTTCCAGATTGAAAACGTGGGTATCATTTCTGCTCCCGCCGTGACGGAGCGGGTTGCGGCTTAATCCCATGGCGACGCCCTCTCCAAGCTCTGCAAAGCCCGGAACCTACCGGTTTATCGTCCGCTCCGTTAATGAAGCCGTCTTGGTTTTGAAAGCGCAGCTGGGCTCGGAGGCGCGCGTCCTCTCGGTGCGGCCTTTCCGGCAATCGTTGATCAAACGCATTTTTGGCGGGGCGAAGCTCGAGGTAATCGCGGAGCTGGCGGCGCCCGAGCCGGCGATTGAGCCTGCGCTGGCGGCGCCGGTGCCGGGAGTATTGGGGGCCCTTTATGGTTCGTCCATGGTCGCCCGGTCGGCCCGTCCCGTTGATTTGCGCGCCGCGTTAAAAGGAGCGGGTTTCTCCGAGCACCTTTTGTGGCGCGTTGAATCCGAGCGGCGTTGGTCGATCTCTGGTGATAAGTCCTTGGGGGACGCGCTCGCTGATTTTGTGCGCGAATTGCGGCAGTTGGTCATGACGTTTCCGCCGGTACCGCTTTCGGATCGGGTCGCGTTTATCAGTAATTCCCACGCGGATAAAGCGCTCGCCCTTGGGCAATGGCTCACTTGGGAAGTGTTTAAACAGGGCACTCAGTGCCGGGTGTGTCATGTGGAATTTGGCCGCCCCAATCCCTGTCTTGAGCTGGAAGTGTTTTGCGATGCGGTCGGCGTCGGGTTGACGCACTATTCGGCCGATATTGCCCCTCGTCACGATGGCGTGAGGGTTTACTGGGATGTCCCGAGTGTCGGCCCCGGCACGGGCACTGAAACGCAACAGCTTTCCGAATTGCTAAAAAAACAGGCGATCGAGACGCGCGTCCTGGTCTTGAACGCGGCTTACGAGCTCGAAAGCCTGCGATCCGGACTCGCTTTGGGTCGCTCGCTCGGAGCGACGCACATTGTTCTTACGCACATCGATGAGGCTAAGGATGTGGGTAAATTATGGGAAATTTTACTCGAGGGGGAAATGCGTCCGCTTTTCTTCTCGCATGATGGTAACTTGCTTGGCCCCATCGGAGTCGATCCGCTCGATCTGTTGGTCAATAAAGCTCTAGGAAAGTGCTGACCCGTATGCGTTATATTTTTTTGGTATCTGGCTTTATTTTTTTCACGATGGTTTTCCTCGCCGGCCTGTGGGCCGAGCGGACGTTTGCCTTGGTGGTGCGCGACGCTTGCATTGGTGCCGTCGTGGGCGGGCTTGCCGGCCAGTGGTTTTGGAACCACGTACTGGACGCGATGCGGGTCACCATCGCCGTCAAACGGGCCGCCATGGACGTGGCGGCTAAGGCGCAGCGTCAGAAAAAAGCTGAGGCCGTGGCCAACAAGGTCAGGAAATGAACCTGCTGATTAACCTAGGGTAACACCATGGACACCTTTTCTTCGCCCAAAAACAGCACGCCGCCGATCACGCCTTTAGCGTACAAGGCGTACCAGCAGACGCCGGGAGCTTCGACGGCTCTCGTCGAGGAGCATTTGCCCTTGGTGCGACAAGTGGTTGGCCGCATTAAGATGAGTCTGCCGCCGCACATTGATTCCGATGATCTTAATTCGGTGGGGGTCATGGGTCTGATCGCGGCCTCTCAGCGTTATGTCCCGCAGGAGGGAAGAACCTTTGCCGGCTACGCGTACACGAAAATTCGTGGGGCCATCTTGGACGAGCTGAGGCGGCTCGATTGGTGCCCCCGCCGCACTCGGGCCAAGGCGCGCAAATTGAAGGACGCCATCGCGGAGCTCGAGCAAAAGCACCAGCGCGGCGTAACCGATGAAGAAGTTCAGCGGCACCTGCAACTTTCCCCGGAGGAGTATGAGCAGTGGCTGCAAGAATCTAGTCCGGTAACGTTTATCAACATCGATGCCTCGGCGCATGATGCCTCCGACGGCTTCGCCTTACATGAGACAATTGCCGATGAAAATCTTGAACCCGCTTCCGCTGGCATCGAGCGAGCTGAGTTATGGCGCCTGGTGGCGGATCGGATTGAAACGCTACCCGACACGCAGAAAAAAGTGCTAGCGCTGTACCATTTCGATGGGTTGCGGCTGGCTGAAATCGCCGAGGCGATGGATTTGACCGAAGCCCGGATCAGCCAGATCCACACTCAGGCGATCTTGGCGCTGCGTAGTTTCGTTGAACGTAATCAAAATAAATAGGTGATCCCATGCTCATTATTTTAGGCATAGTTATCGTAATTGTTTGTACTTGCCTCTCCTTCATCTGGGGCGATTTCAACATCAACAAGATCGGCCTGCTGATTCACATCGCCGAGATTGTCGCTATTTTCGGCATCACGCTGGGCGCGGTTTTGATCGCGACCCCCGGCCACGTCTTGAAGGCGACTTTCGGGAAAATTATCGCGGTGTTGACGGGTAAGACCATCGGCAAGACGCATTATTTCGAGTTGATCGGGGCCTTGTACGAGCTTTTCCAAACCGGTCGTAAGAGCGGCTTGCTCGCGCTTGAAGAACACGTTTCGACCCCGGCCCAAAGTTCAATTTTTAGAAAATACCCCACGCTGCTCGCGGCTCCGGACCTGTTGGCCTTCATCGTAGATAGCCTTAAACCACTCGTCGACGGTCGGATTAAACCCGACCAACTGGAGGGCGTCATTGATATGGATATCGCCACCAAAACCCGCGAGGTCGATCACTGCGCGCACGTTTTGAATTTCGCCGGCGATTCATTGCCGGGCATCGGCATTGTGGCCGCGGTGATGGGCATCATTAATACCATGGCCATCATCGACCAAGGCACTGAAGCGGTGGCTTCACACATGGCGGCGGCTCTCTCAGGCACGATGTTGGGTGTGTTCGCGGCCTATGGATTTGCCAATCCTTTGGCCAGTAGCATCCGGTCTTTAAATGATGGCTACATCCAGTACCTGCGCTGCGCAAAAATCGCCATTGTGGCCTTCGCCAAAGGTATGGCGCCTTTGACGGCCGCTGAGTTGGCGCGTCGCTCCTTGGATCACTCCGTTCAGCCCTCCGCGGAAGCACTCGAAACCGCGTTGCGCGGTGGTGCGGCCGCGAAATAACCCACTCGCACCTCTACTATCATGGCTGGACACGGCGGCGGAGCTTGGAAAGTGGCCTTTGCGGACTTCATGACCGCATTGATGGCTTTCTTTTTGGTGATGTGGATTCTGGGTCAAAAACCAGAGCTACTGGAAGGCACCGCCAAATACTTTCGGGATCCCCCTAAGATTCGCATGCCGTGGAATACGGGCGTACTCAAAGACCAAGCGAAGGAAGCCACGGTGCGCGAAGTGAATTCCAAAACGACCAAGGAAGCCGCCGCCAAGGCGGCCGCCTCGGCGGAGCAAAAAAATCTTAACGCGATTGCCATGGGTTTTTATGGCATGATCAATGTGAAGTCCGACGATCCCAATCGTCCCGTCGATATCGTGGTCTCCAACGATGGCGTCTTGATCACCCTTTACGATCGGACGCGTAAGCCGCTGTTTCAGGGCGAGGCCTCGGCCGAACTATCGCCGTGGGGTGATTTCGTTTTTCAAAATCTGGCTTGGCTGGTGGATCGGCACGCGTTTCGCGTTTCCATCGAAGGCCATTCGCGCAGCGGTTTAAAAATGCTTTCTTCGGCCTATTCGGCTTGGGAGTTATCGGGCGACCGGGCCAACAACGTACGTCGACTGATGGCCAATATTGCCGTGGCGCCGGAGCAATTTGAGCGCGTGACCTCTTTTGGCGATACCCGGCCCTCCAAGGTTGGAAAAGCGGATCCCGAAAATGACCACCGGGTGGAAATAAAACTTTCGATCGGAAATCGTAAACTGGGTGACGTTGCGCCGGAGAATAAAGTCGAGAAAGCAAAACCATGAAGTCTTTTTTATCAGGTCGTGCGGGAGCAGCCCTCTCGGATGCCGCGAGCGTGGTGGAGCGTGAGGCGCCCACCGGCTTATCGCTCCTGGCGACCGCGAGTTCGCCGCTTGCTGCGCCGAAAACGGGGGCCTCTTCCGTGCAGTGTGTGCGCGAGGGCGCGGTGATTAAAAAATTAATCGTGACCTGCGAATGCGGAAAAACAGTCGAGATCGACTGTGAATACAACACCGCCGCCGTCTAAGCAATGACCCCATGATCAGCCTCAAGCAGCTGACCCAGTTGGCCGCGACTTCGACTGAAGTCTGGCAAGTTTTTCAACTCGACTCCGCCAGGGTCTCCCCGACGGCAGCAGTTGAGGGGATGGATGCGAAGGAGCGCGCGGAACAACAGTTTTTGCGATCCCGGAGTATACTTTGGGATTTAACCGGTAGGATAAAAATTATCCTAGATGATCAGACGACCAACGCCGCGATTAAGGCGAGAATGCTGGTGGATGCGGCCCGTAAACTGGAGGTGCTCGATGCAAAAATATTTCCGGCGCGGGAAGATAAAAATCGGCACGCTCAGCTGACGCGGGATTATCAGGTTTCGTTTGATTCCCTGCGTCTAGCCTTGGGGGAGGAAGGCATGCTGATGCTCACCGAGACCTTTCATTATCCGGAGCGAATTTTCGCGCTCGGTGAATTCGTGAAATTGCGCCGCGAGAAAGCAGGTCTCGACTCGCGCGGGATGGGTATCGAAAAGAAAATTGAAGAAGCGCAGGAAGAATTGAACGAGGCGGAGAAAGATCACGCCTGTGTCGAAGCCCTCTTGAGTACGCGCAAGGCGCAAAAAGGCGCGTTGATGGCCCTCGGGGTCGTGCTTTTGGGCGTGGTCTTGCTCAACGTTACGCAGCTGGTTGCGGCCATTGTTGGGGTCGTCGGCGTAATATTACTGATGCTGGGACTTTTTTCGTGGCTCTCGAGCGGGGTGGTTTTCGCCGCGTTCGACGAAGAGCTAAAACGTAAGGTGAGTGCCTTTGAGGAAGAGGGATTTCTCGCCGTCGCGCAGAGGTTGCGTAAAGCCCGTGAAAACATGAAGGCGCTAGAGGTGCGCATGACGGACAACCGGAAAGAATTGAAGACCATCACGGACAAACTGGATAAGGCCGCGGAACTCGAGCGAACCTGGAGGCCGATGACGGACTTGGACGTGGACAACTTGACCCAAAAAATGACGGAACGTTGTAAGCATTTTTTTGGCGATGCTGGCGCGCGGACGATTTTCCAACACAAACGCGAGTTATCGCTTTTGTAAGCGGAGGTAATCGCGGCTATTCCCACGGTGGCGCCTCCTTGCTCTCAGATCAGCGGGGTGCGCCCCGTTTTCTTCTTCTTTGGCATCGTTGAGTCCTTTGTTTGGGCGCAACCCGGGTCCAAAAAATCGGGGCGACCGCATCCATTATCTCATCGGTTAATTTAGGCGCGGTTCGCCGCGGTAGCGACGGCGACGAATGGGACAGGCGAAACCCAGGGCCCCACCTCGCCGGACAAGAAAATAGATTTCCCTCGTCGGTTTCGCCCGCCACAGTTGGCGCTTTCCCATGAAGAAAGACGCCATCCTCACGAAGATCAAAGCTGAGAAGGTCATCGCCCTCATCCGCGCGGACAATCCCGATGGCCTGCTCGATTGCGCCAAAGCCTTGGCCGACGGCGGGCTCACCAGTATCGAGCTCACCATGACCACGCCCGGCGCGATGCGCATGCTCGAAAAAGCGGTCGCGGATCAGCCCGATTTTCTGTTTGGACTCGGCACCGTGCTCGATGCGGAAACCGCGCGCGTGGGCATTCTCGCCGGGGCAAAGTTTATCGTCACGCCCGCGTTTCGGCCCGACGTGATCGCGGTCTGCCAACGTTACAGTGTGCCAATTTTTAGCGGAGCGTTCACGCCGACCGAGATCCTCGCGACCTGGGAAGCCGGCGCCGATGCGGTGAAGGTTTTCCCGGCAGAATTTTTTGGTCCCGGCTACATCAAGTCAGTCAAAGCGCCCTTTCCCCAAATTGAAATGGTGCCGACCGGCGGCGTGAATGCCGAGAACGTCGGTGAGTTCATCAAGGCCGGCGCGTTCGCGGCGGCGGCCGGCAGTTCTCTCGTCGAAGCCAAGGCCATGAAGGAAAAAAACTGGGCGGCGATCACGGCGAAGGCGCGGGCTTTTGTCGCGGCAATCGCGGCGGTAAAGTAGGGCGGAGGAAGTCCCGGAAGCCGGCATCCGGCGGATGGCCATAAGGCGGCACGAAGATTTCCGGGGGCTGCGCCCCGAGGCTTCCGTGCGCCGAGGGGCGCGATGGTGACACCGCCGAGGGCCTGGAATTTTCTGGGCCTCTTCGTGGCCAGGAAATCTGGCCGGTACGAGATCGGATCAGGCGAGATACTGGGCCACATCCGGCAGGCGTTTGACGCGGCGGCCGGCGGCGTCGCGGGCGAAGTAGGGATCTTCTTCGCGCGTGACCTCGACCTCTTCTTCGCCCTCGGGCGCGTCTTCTTCTTTTTCTTCTTCACCCTCTTCGTCCACGACCAGCCACTCAAGTTCGTCGTCGAAGATATGCGTCATGCGTCGCGCTTGCGGGTCGAGGATCAGCGCGGGATTTTTCAACCGGCCGGCTTTCACGAACTCGAATAGGCAGGGCACGTACTGGTCGTCGAAAAATGCCCGGAAGTCGCTCAGCCATTTGTTCTCCACGCCTTCCCTCCGATTGAGGAGGGCGACGTCGGAGAAGTGGACACACGCTTCGTACCAGGCGCGCAGCGGCGGATTTTTTTCCACGAGCTGGCAGTTGATCACGCAGAGCACGCGGCCAAGTTCTACGGGCTGGAGTTCGACCCAGTTTTTAAACGCCTCGACTTGATCCACCGGATCGCGCCGGCCATCCGTGAAGAAAAAAACATGCGTCGCCTCGGGCGGCAGCGTGGCCTCGATGGATTGGGCGAGCGTCCATGTCCAGCGCGTGACGTTGGGCAGCTTCGCATCGATCTCGGCGGGAGCTTCGTCGGCCGAAAGCAGCACGGCCGGCCGGTCGCCTTCGCCCAGGCCACCGTCGATCAGATCGGCTACGACCGTGCGTCGACCGGAACCGGCCGCGCCGAGGATGAGATAGACCAGTGGTTTTTCATCAGAAGCCATGCGTCACAGCAAAGGACACGAAAAATTGGGGAAAGGCGAAGCTCGGATTTTTGCCGAATCAATTGCGCCGAGCTGCCTGAGTCGGAACGAGGAATCAATCCGCGTTCGTCTTGCAGGTGGGGTCCACCCGCAGCCGCTCTTTGGGAGCATGGCCTTTCCCGGGCACTTTCCGATCATGCGGCTGAGGGCGGCCGCGCGCCGAGCGGGGTGAGGGCGCCGCGCCTTCAACGTCACCTCAAAATTCAAACGTCCCGCACTGCGCGCTCTGGCGCAGCCAATGGTCGACCAGCACGAGCGCCGTCATCGCCTCCACGATCGGTACGGCGCGCGGGACCACGCAAGGATCGTGGCGGCCGCGACCCATGAGCTCGGTGGGTGTGCCCGTCACATCCACGGTGGCCTGCAACTGTAGAATCGTGGCGGTGGGTTTGAACGCTACGCGGAAGACGATCTCCTCGCCGTTGCTGATACCGCCCTGAATGCCGCCCGAGCGATTCGTGATGGTGTGAATTTCGCCGCCGCGATTTTCGAACGCGTCGTTATGCTGGCTCCCGCGCAGCTGCGCGCCAGCGAACCCGCTGCCGATTTCAAAGCCCTTGGTCGCCGGAAGCGAAAGCATCGCCTTGGCAAGATCGGCCTCGAGGCGGTCGAACACCGGCTCGCCCAAACCCACCGGCACGCCGCGCACGCGGCATTCGATGACGCCGCCGACGGAGTCGCCTTCGCTCCGGACGGCCTTGATGCGTTCGATCATCGCGGCGGCGGTGGCCGGATGGGGGCAACGCACGGGTGTGGCCTCGACCGCGGCGAGCGTGGGGAAATCTACCAACGCCTCCGCCGGGACGGCGATGTCGTGCACCTGCGTGAGAAACGCGCGGATTTCGACCGAGGCCCCTAGAATTTTTTTGGCGATCGCGCCCGCCGCCACGCGGCCGACGGTTTCGCGGGCCGAGCTGCGCCCGCCGCCGCGATGATCGCGTCGGCCAAATTTGGCCTGATAGGTGAAATCGGCGTGCGACGGGCGAAACTTGTCCTTCATCTCGTCGTACGCGCCGGGCCGCTGGTCCCCGTTTTTCACGAGGAGGGCGACGGGCGTGCCGGTGGTCTTGCCCTCGAAGACGCCGGATAAAATTTCGACCCGATCCTCTTCCTTGCGCGGCGTCACGATGTCGCTTTGACCCGGGCGGCGGCGGTCGAGTTCGACCTGGATTTCATCGGCGGTGATGGGCAATCCCGGTGGGCAGCCGTCGATGACGACCCCTACGGCCGGTCCATGGCTTTCGCCCCAAGTGGTGATCGAGAAAAGCTGGCCGAACGAGTTGCCCATGGCGTCCGAAAACCGTTGGCGCCGGCTTCGGCCCTCGCAAGCGGCAAATCGGCTTCAAATATTTCGGCAACAAACACGTTAAGTGCACGGTCGCCGCACATCACCGTTTACAACCCGGATTGATTCACCTCTCATTTCTCGCCGCGTCCGCGTTCTCCTCTTCCCATCGTTTTCCTGCATGACCTCGCGTTTTGTTTGCCTGAGCCTCGCCGCCGTCTTGCTGATCGCGTCCAGCCGACTCAACGCCCAGACGCCGCCGGCGACTCCCGCTCCCGGGGCTGGCGCGCCGGCCGGAGCCGTGGCGGCCTCGGTCAAACCCACCGACGATGAAATGATCGCGGGCCCGATCCGGTTTAGCGATATGCCGATCGATGGCGTGCTCGATCAGCTGGCGACGCTCACGGGCCGCGCGATTCTTCGTCCGAATTCTCTGCCGACCGCCAATTACACGCTGCGAATCGAGCGGCCGATCCCGAAGTCGGAGCTCATCCTCGCCCTCGAGACGCTCCTGAAGCATAACCAAGTCGGCGTCTCGCCGCAGGGTGATCGCTTCCTCAACGTTGTGCCCCTCGGCTTGGTGAAAAACGAGGCGCCGGAAATGATTAACGGCTCCGCCTTCGAGCAGCCGGCGAGCGGGAAAATTGCGACCAAGATTTTCCAGCTCGATTTCCTGCGGGCCACCGAGTTCGCGGCGCTGATTCAACAGATGCTCACGCCGACGCTTCAAGGCGGCATGGTGGTTTTGGACAAGGCCAATGCCGCCATGATCACCGACACCGTCAGCAATCTTCAGCGCGTTGAAACGCTTTTAAAAACGCTCGACCGGCCGGCGACCAGCGGCCTCACGCCGAAATTCTACACGTTGCGCAATGGCGCCAAGGCCAGCGATCTCGTGAACAAAATGCGCACGATCATCGGCAGCGGACCGTTGCAGGTGCAGTTGGGCACGACCACAACCTACAATGCGGATGATCGCACCAACCAGGTCATCCTCATCGCGGATCCCCGCCAGTATCCGTTTTTCGACGATCTGATCGCCAAACTCGACATCAAGGCCGACCCCAACACGCGCAGCGAGGTAATCGCGCTCAAGCACGCGGTGGCGAAGGACGTGCAATCGCTTTTGCAGAACTTGGTCACATCGCAGACGTCCGCCTCGCAACGCGCACAGGGCGGCCAATCCGTGCGCGCGGGCCAATTCGGCGGTCTACCTAATCAGGCAGGAGCACCGCCGGCCGCTCCGGTGCCGGGGGCGCCGATTGGGCCGGTGACGGCCGCGGCGGGGACCTTGGCCGTTTCGCTTGGGGGCAATGGTGAAACGGGCGGCAGCAATGAATTCAGCAGCCTCGCGATGGCCGTCGCCGACGAGCGGACGAATTCCATTATTGTTTTCGGTACGAGCGACGACATCCGGCTGATCCGCGAACTGGTCGACAAGATCGATATCATTCTAGCGCAGGTGAGCATCCAGGTGATCATCGCCGAAGTGACGCTGAACGACAGCGACAAAACTGGTCTGAGTGCGCTGGGTTTCACGGTCGGCACCGACGCACCCAGCAGCAGTGCGACGGGGCCTGTCGGGAGTACCGGGCACGGCACGCACATCACGAATTTCGATCCGATCGGCGTGGCGGGTTGGGCGTTCACGGGTGGCGTGGTCAATCCGCTCGCCTTCAAAGCCGCGCTTGGCGACACCGGCTCGCGCAGCAACGTCAAGATTCTCTCCAGCCCCACCATCATGACCACGCACGCCAAGGAAGGTCAGGTCGTGGTGGGAGAACAACGTCCGGTGGTCACAGCCACAAACACTTCGATTGGCGGTGCGGGTGGCACGTCCTCAAGTTACACGTATAAGACCATAGCGATTGATCTCAAGGTGACGCCTTTCATCGGCGACGACGGTGGCATCCAGCTGAAAATCGACCAGAAAGTCGACGACGTGCTGGGCACGACCACGATCGACGGCAATCAAGTTCCTACCATCGGCACGCGTGAGGCGATGGGCAGCATCAATGTCTACGACGGCGAAATGGTCGTACTTGGCGGTTTGCAGCGCAGGAAAATTAGCGCGGATCGAGCGAAGATCGGATTCCTCGCTGAAATCCCGATTCTCAGTCAAATTTTGGGTGGGCGGAACAAGAGTGTGGAGCGGACCGAGCTGCTGCTTTTCGTGCGGCCCCACATCATCAGGCCCGGCGACGGCTCCCGCGACGCGCAGAAGACGATCGATGGACTTACCAACAAGGATCAAATCAACCAGTTCCTCATCGATCCTTCCAAGCCGGTGAAAGAGCCCTTCATCGAAAACTTCAAGTAAGCCGCGGACTGCACCCCGATGCTCGCGCTCGTCCAAGATTCCCTGCCCGCCGCGCTGTCCGAGCGGCTCTCCGCTGAACAGCGCCAGGCGGTCCTCGAGGCGCCGCGTGAGCAGCGCCTCGCTGCGCTCTCCGCCGCCCTCGGCCGGCGGGAACCGGACATGCTCGTCGCGCTCGCCGCGGCGGCGGGACTAACGATCGCAAGCAATCTCGAAACCGATCCCGCGGCCCGCGGACTTCTGCCCGCGCGGCTCGTCCACGATTACCAAATTATTCCGATTAAGTTCGGCGCTGCGACGGCAGAGGACACGGCTGAGCCAACCATGCTCACGCCGTTGCATCTGGCTTCGGCGTGGCTGCCGGACGCGGTGATGAACGACTGGCTGCGCACGTTTACCCCGCGCCCGCTCGTCTGGCATCTCGCCGTGCCCGAGCGTGTGCACCAGCTCATCATCGAAAACTTCGGCGTTGGCTCCGGCGCGCTCGAGGATGGCGAGGACAACTATATCGCGCCCGAGGCGATCCAGCAGGCCGAGGAAGTGGTGGATGAGGAAGCCGCCGTCGTGCGCTTCGTCACCGATGTCATTAAGCAGGCGGTCGAGGATCAGGCGACGGACATTCACTTTGAGCCGCAGGAAGAAGAGCTGCGCATTCGTTATCGCGTCGACGGCCTGCTCGTGCCCGTGCCGGTGCCAGAAAATTTGCTGCGCTTTCAGGACGCGATCATTTCGCGGCTTAAGATCATGGCGCGGTTGAACATTTCGGAAAAGCGCTTGCCGCAAGATGGACGCATCAACTTCAAGGCGAATGCCACGGTGCTCGACATTCGCGTTTCAACGGTCCCGACGATTTACGCCGAGTCCATTTCGCTGCGTCTCCTGAATCAGAAGAAGGAAGCCTACACGATGGAGCGCCTCGGCATGAGCGCGGCCGAGCAGGCGCAAATCGTGAGCGTGCTCGATTATCCCCACGGGATCATTCTCGTCACGGGGCCGACGGGCTCCGGCAAGAGCACCTCGCTCAATGCATTCCTGCGGAAGATCAATGCGACCGATCTCCGCATCATCACGATCGAAGACCCGATCGAATACGAGGTGCCCGGGGTAAATCAAATGCAGGTGCGCTCGGAGATCGGCCTGACCTTTGCGAGCGCGTTGCGGCACGTGCTGCGGCAGGATCCCGATGTGATCATGGTCGGCGAAATCCGCGACAAGGAGACGGCGGAGATCGCGATCCGCGCGTCGCTCACCGGTCACTTGGTGTTTTCCACGTTGCACACGAATGACGCGCCCGGCGCTATCACGCGTTTGGTCGACATGGGCATTGAACCCTTCCTCGTGGCCTCGGCCATTGAGCTGGTGATTGCGCAGCGGCTCGTGCGGCGGCTGTGTCCGAATTGCGCAAAAGCTGAACCGATCAGCAAAGTGAAGCTGCTGGAAACGCTTTTGATTCTCGAATGCGACCAGACGGAGGCAGAATTGATCTCGGAATTGAAATCGCCGGTGGGCTGCGATCGTTGCCGGGGCACCGGTTATCGTGGGCGCATCGGGCTGTTTGAAATCTTCCGGCTCAACGACGAATTGCACCAGTTGATTCTCAAGCGCGAAAGCACGCGCACGCTGACGCAGGCCGCGCGGAAACAAGGCATGCGTACGCTCGGTCAAAGCGGCTGGGAAAAAGTGAAAGCCGGACACACGACCCTTGAGGAAGTGTTGCGGGTGGTAACGGTGGCGGAAAAATGAGATTTGAAACACCGATGATCGCTGCGTTTTGGATGACTCCTGGGTCATGCGCTGATCGATGGGGGCGGGGTGCCGTCACCGCGCCTACAGTTGGAAATGCTGCGGCGGGAGCGAACTGATCACGCCCATGGCCCGTTTCGCTTACAGCGCCCGTGACCCGGCAGGGCAAAGCCTCACCGCCGAAATTGACGCGCCGACGCGCAAGGACGCGTTGCGCCTGCTCGCCGCGCGCGGGTTGCAGGTCACGAGTGTGACCGAACAAGTTGCGGCCAGCGCGAAGGGCGGAAAGAAAAGCATCGCGGCGGCGCGACTTGAAAAATCAACGGGACTTTCGTCCGCGGTAACGCCGAGGCGGGCGGAGCGGCTGCCGTTTTTTGAATCGCTCTACGATCTCACGAGCAGCGGGCTCTCCGCCGGCGAAGCGGTGCGCCTGCTTTCAACGCGCATCAAAGAGCCGCGTTTGCGCACGCTCTGCGCCGGCATCTGGGAACGCATCAGCGAGGGTTCGCCGCTCTCGCGGGCGTTGGGCGCCTACCCGGAAGTATTCGACTCGGGTAACGTCAATCTCATCCAAGCCGGTGAGGCCACGGGCTCGCTCAACGATACGCTCGCGCGCCTGATCTCGCACTTGGTCGAAGAGCGTGAGCTGCGCAGCCAGCTGATCGCGGCGCTGGCGTATCCAATCGGGATGATTTTTGTTTCGGGCGGCGTGGTGCTGTTCTTCATGTTTTTCCTCCTGCCGCGTTTGCAGGGACTGCTCACGTCGTTGCGCGGCAAAATGCCGATCTCCACCCAGATCTTGATGTGGACGGCCGATTTCTCGCTGCACTATGGAATCTTCGTGGTGGCTGGCTTGGTGTTCGCGGTCGTTTCGTTCTGGCGCTGGCGGGCGACGGAAGCGGGGCGGATAACCACGGACGCCTGGTTGCTCCGTTTGCCGTTGCTCGGGCCGTTCGCCGTTGCACAGACGGTGCTCGCGTTTAGCCAGACGCTTTCCGTGCTACTGGAAAACGGCATCACCGCGGCCGAGGCGCTGCGCATGACGGAGAAACAGATTGGCAATCGCACGCATCGCGCTGCGTTTAATCAAGCGACGGCGCGGGTGCTCGAAGGCGAGGCGTTGTCGGTCTCGCTCGCTCGTACCGGATGTTTCCCTGATTTGGTCCTCGACCGTCTGGCCATCGGCGAAAATACGGGCAACGTCGTGCCGAGCTTGAAGGAAGTCGCGCGGGCTTACCGAAAAATCATTTCGAATCATCTAAACGTGTTTACGAAAGTAATTGGCAGCATCGTGCTCGGCGGTGTTTTTGCGTTCGTCGCGTTCATCGCGTTTTCGATCGTCAGCGCCGTTTTTCAAGTCAGCGCGAGTTTCAATATCGGCCGGTGAAATCGCGGGGCGCTTTGCGCACCCAAAGAGCAATCACAGGGTGGGGGCACACCGCCTACCGTTTCCGGGCTTCAACGGTTGAAAAGCGCCGCGTGAGGATATGCCCTAATTTATGTCCTCTTCCTTGGTTCTTGTCACAGGCGCGGCCGGCCGAGTGGGGCGTCCCATCACGGCCGCTTTGCGGGAAAAATTTCCGGTGCGGGCGTTTGACCGGGTGGCGATCCCGGGCGATCACACCGCGCATCTTGGCGATCTCTCGGATCGGTCGGCGGTCGAGCGGGCGATGGAGGGCGTTCACACGGTGGTGCATCTGGGCGCGTGTCCCTCGATGGACGGTCAGTTCATGCGCGATTTACTGAAGCCCAACATCGAGGGTCTCTGGCACATGCTGGATGTGGCGCGGCTCGCGGGGGTGCGGCGTTTTATTTTTGCGAGTTCGTGCAATGTGGCGTTCGGCGCGAAGGAGGCCGCGCAGCTCAAACCGGAGACGCTGCATGTTCTCAATCCGTACGGCGCGACCAAGGCCTTTGGGGAAGCGCTGGGCCGCTGGTTCCACGACGAATACGGCATGGAGTTTTTGGCGGTGCGGATCGGCTATTTCAGCGGACGCTACGCGGAGCCCGAATTGGAGCAGCTTTTTCTCCGACGTATCTGGTTGGGTCCGCGCGACGGCGGGAAATTTTTTCAACTCGCGGTGGCGGCGCGACCGTTTGGCTACGGGATTGTGTACGCGTGTTCGCGCACGCGGGAAAAATATCTCGATCTCACAACCGCGCGTGAATTGCTCGGCTACGAGCCCGAAGAAGACGTGCCGGAGAGCGGGGGCGGGCGCACCGTGGCGCCGGCCTGATCCTGAAGCGGCTGAGCCAAACGCGTAGCCGCTACGTCAAAACGGCCATGGAAAAACTTACGCCGACCTACCTTTGGGCCCGGCGAAACTACGGCACTTCGTAAATTTCGACGAGCGCTTCGCCGGTGCCGCCATCGGCGCCCGAGATTTGCGCGGTGTAGCCGCCGGGAGGGAGCGTGATCAGGAGTGCGGCGTCTTTGCTGCCGGCATCGAGCGGAAACGCGCCCCCACTGGCAAACGTGGCGGCGAGGGCATTGTTCCAGCTGTCATTTTCCGCGATCTTGGTCGAGCCGAGGAACAACTCGAGTTTGGGATCGGCGAGGAAGCCACCAACGCCGAAGGTCGCGAGTTTCGGGCCGACCCCGCGGATGAGTACCGTCTTCGCGACCGGCCCATCGATGGTGAATCCCGCGATCAACAGGTCGCTGCCCGTGCCGACGAAATTGCGCGCCGAGAGATTGCTTAGGCGCGGCGTGAAGCCGCCCCCGGCATCGTACACTTCGACGAGGGCAATGCCGTTGCCCGTGCCTTTGAGCTGCGCGGTATAACCGCCCGTGATCGTCGCCAGCAGCGCCGCGTCCTTGCTGCCGGCGCTCAGCGCGAATGCGCCCAGGTTGGCGAACGTGGCGGCGAGCGTGGGATCCCAATCGTCGTTTTGGTTTTGTTTGATGGATGTGCTGTCGTAGATTTCCAGCTTTGGATCCGCGTAGAAATTCGGAATGCTAAATCCGGCCAGCGTTGGACCCACGCCTCGCAGCAGCAGGCTCTTGGCCCCGGTCGTCGAAAAGCCGACGATCAAAAGTTGCCCGGCGGTGACGTTGGCCCGAACGGCCAGGTTGGAGAGGCGCGTCAACTGGCCGGCGGGTCCGACGTTGATGGTGGCGCTGGTACTGTTGATCGTGCCCTCGCTGTTCGTTACCCGGCAAAAATAAACATCTGCGTCGGCGGCCGACACCGCCGGCAGAATGATCGTGGCGTTCGTCGCCCCCGCGATCGGCGTAGTAGTCCCGCGGAACCATTGGTACGTGAGACCCAAACCGGCGGCGCTCGTGGTCAGGGCCACGGTCTGGCCGGTAGCCGCGGTGACGCTCTGCGGTTGGGCGACTATTACGGGTTGTCCAGGGCTGACGGTCACCGCGAGGGTGCTGTCCACGAAATTTCCGTTCACGTCGGAGACGTGCACCGTGACGTTGGTGGTGCCGGGCGTGAGCGCGGCGAGGAGGAGCGTGCTGCCCGAAATGGTCGCCGTGGCGACGCTGGAGTTCGAGCTGGTGGCCGAGAAGCTGGCCACCGATGCGTCACCGGCCGCCGCCGGGAAGAAAGGCACGACCTTGATGCTGCGAACCACGACGAGATTTGCGGCGTTCAGCGGGGTTGCCGTCAGGGGAAGTTGGTTGAAGGCACTGCCGAGCGTCGCGGTGGCGTCCACGACGGGCAGCGCGGCGATGCTATCGGCCACGCTCATGCCGGTGCCCATCACGCGCGCAAAAACCGTGAAACCGCTGTTCTGCGTGTCGAGGTTGGCGTTGTTGTTGGCGAGATTGACGAACCACTGGCAGGTCGCGCTGTTGGGCGAGCTATCAAGTTTCGCGAGCGCGAGCGTACCGCGGGTGTTGGAGACCTTGAACTCGTTTTGCACCGGAGCATCGGCGGGAATGCCGAGTACCGAATTTCCGGAGATCGTGAAACCGCCGCTCTGGATAATGAAGCCCGGCACCGAGCGGTGGACCAACGTGTTGGTGTAGGCGCCGCGGTTTACGTAGTTCAGGAAATTCGCGACCGTGTTGGGCGCGTCGCTGGCGAGCAGCGCAACGTCGAATTTTCCCCTCACCGTATCGAATTGGACCACCTGCCCGGTGATGCCTTGAATCGTGAAAAACGCCCGCAGGTCGAGCGAGGCCGTGTTGCCGGTCACCAAGGTCGTCGACGGCAGCGCTACGGTGCTGACTGGCACGGCCGAAGTCTGGGCATGGCCGCGAAGGACCAAGGCCAGAAGCAGGAGAGTTGAGTCGCGGCAAAATTTCATGGCGAAGCGTGAACGCACGGATGCATAAGACACGAGGCGGTTCCATCCCAAAGCGGATGCAGCCTCGTCGAGCGCGACTAAAGGGTGGGGCGCGTTACTCCAAACGCCGCGGTTCGACGTCGCTCGCGCTGGTGAGCCGCGTCGCACCGCCAGATTAGGAGATCATTCGCCCGGCCATTTGGCGTGATCACAAATCCTTCAGGAGAATCACGGCAGCTCGTACACCTCGACGATCGCGTCGCCGGTACCGCCGTCGGCGCCGGAGACTTGGACCGTGTAGCCGCCGGGGGGCAGACTCACCATCAGGGCTGCATCTTTCGCCCCGGGCACGAACGGGAATGCCCCGACGCTGCTGGAAACCGCCGGCAACGTGGGAGAATAGTTATCGTTCTCGGATATTTTCACCTGACTCGAATTGAAGAGTTCGAGTTTGGGATCGACGAGGGTGCCCGCGACGCCGAGAGCGCCGAGGCTGGGCCCGGCGGCGCGGATGAGCACGTTTTTATTGCCCGAGCCGGCCACCGTGAAGCCGGCGATCAGTACGTCGCCACCGGTGCCGACGAAATTGCGCGCGGAAAGATTGGTCAGCCGCGGTGAAAGGCCCGAGGCGGCATCGTACGCTTCGACAATCAGATTGCCGGCGGCAGGGCCCGAGACTTGCACGGTGCGGCCACCATCGATGGAGCGCACCAGCGCGGCGTCGAGGCTCGTCGTCGCGACCAGAGGGAAGGCGCCGACGGCCGAGATGGTGGACGCGACCGTCGCGTCGCCCCCCCAGTCGTCGTTGGTGGCTTCAGGCGCGGAGCCGTTGAAGATCGTGAGCCGTGGGTTGGCCATGGTCCCCGGGATGCCGAGGGCGCCAAGACTGGGACCGGCGGCCCGGATGAGCGCGGGCTTTGCGCCGCCTTGCATGGTTAGGCCGACGATCAGGATTTGGTTCGCGGCGAGGGTGGTCCGGACTGAGACATTGGAAAGCCGGCTGGTCAGGCCGCTGCTGACGAGCAATGTCGCGGTCGCACTAGTGGTTGATCCGCCAGAGTTGGTGGCCACCACATCGTAGTCGGCGGCATCCGCGTTGGTAAGGGCATTGAGTGTGAGCGAACTGCCGGTGGCGCCGGTAATGGGCGCGGAATTCTTGCGCCATTGATAGGTGCTCGCGCTTTGTGCAACTACCGTGAAGGTCGTCGAACCGCCGAGGGCTGCGATGGCGCTGGACGGCGGCGTGCTGATGATCGGCGGGTTGCCGCCGGTGACCGTTAGGGTCGCCGCGTTGCTCGTGGCAGTGCTGATGGAATTCGTCGCGACGCAAGTGTAACTACCGGCATCGGCGGCGGTGAGATTTTGCAGGATTAAACTCGAGCTCGTACTCGTCTGAGTTGAAAGGGCCGCGCCGTTCTTAAACCACTTATAAGTCGGCGTAGGCGAACCGGCGGCGGCGGCAGAAAAAATTATCACCCCGCCGACAGGACCGCTCTGACTCGACGGCTGCGTGGTGAAAACCGGCGCGGTGTTGGCGGCGGCGGCAACGTTGATCGTGTAGCTGAAAAGGGCGCTGGTCAGCGTGCCGTTGGCGCCTTCCCAACCGCGGATCGATAGGGTGAACGAACCCGCCGCCGTCGGGGTACCGCTCAACTGAATTGTTGAGCCGTTGATATTGCCGCTGGTGATACCTCCGGCGCTCGACCCGAGTGGCGCGAAGGTCAGGCCTGGTGGCACGTTGCCTCCAACGGTGAACGAGGCGGGCGGCGTTTCGGCGCCCCTAACGGTGAAAGCGATCAGCGTCGCCACGCCCACGGTGGTACTGGCTGGATTCGGCGTCGTCGGGCTGAGCGCGGTCGCGCCGGCTAGCGCGTGCACCGCCCCGAGCGAAGCGGTAGTCGCGCACGCGGCCTTCAGGATCGACGCGGCGGGCGCACGCAATGAAAAATTTTCCGCCGTCGCCACGACGCGGAGGATCGGGGTGCGTTGGAGCAAAGCGATCAGCGTCGCGGTGGAAAAATTGAGCCAGTTGAAACGGCGGAGCAAGGAGGCGGCGAATTTCATCGACGGTCGGCGGGTCGGGTGCAGGCACGCTAAATGCCCTCGATCGGGGCGCAAGGCAGGAGGGACAAATGGCGCGTTAAATTTCGCCTAAATTCGTGCCCGGAGATACTCGCGAAGGGACTCGCGGGACGAGGGCGCCCGCCCCATTTCGATCCTGATGATTCGCAGTCATCCTTGATCCAATCCCCGGAACTCCGATCCCAAAACTCAAACGCCGAAAACCCAGCCTCATCCGAGGCTTACGGTACTGCGGAAACTTCCACGAGGGCGGATCCGCCCCGGCCGGCGACGCCGCTCGCCGGCAGAATCAGTTGCAACCGCAGCCGCTGCCCCCGACGCCGCGTCCGCCAGTCGCCGATTCACGGGAGAAAAAAACATGTTCGGCGAGAGCGACGTGGAGCGGGTCGCGATCGGAGCGCATCGTGTAGTCGGCCAGTGTGGCGCGCTCCCACGGCTGCACGCGTACGAGTTGAGCTGAGGTGCAGCCTGAAAGGAAGGCCGCGGCGCCGAAGAAGAGGACGAGCACGAAACGGGAGGATTTCATAAAGAGAATTAATCTTGGGATTTTAAAAATGAATCAGAAACGAGGGCGGGGTGCGCTCAGCCCGCTGCGACGCGGGGCCTGGGCGACGCCAAAGGCGGATTGGGACACTCGCCCCGTACGTGTGGGGTAATGACAAGCTCTGGTCGCATCAGATTTCACGATTTCTCAGCGAGCAATGTGTCGAGCTCGGCCCGGAGTTGTTTGTCGGTAGCGTCGCCGTGATAGCCGTCATGCCTGAAACGGACTTTGCCGTCGCGACCGACAACGTAGGTCGTCGGCATCGTGGGAACTTGGACGACGCGGACCAGTTTTTGCTGAGCATCATGGAGCGTGAGAAATGGCGGTGCCTGTTTTTTCACGAACGCGGCGTAGGCGGAGACGCTTTCGTCGACACTGATGCCGACGAGTGTAACACCGCGCGCGGCGTACTCCGCTGAGATTTTGCCGAGGGCAGGAAACGAGGCTTTGCACGGCGCGCACCAGGAAGCCCAGAAATCGACGACCAGGATTTTCCCCTTGGTGTCCGGGGCGACGCCGCCCGTGAGGCTGGCATCAGCGAGTGCCGGGAACACCTGGCCGACTTTGATCTCCGCGCGGAGCGATGCGGTGAAAGCTAAAGCCAGGAGCAGCGCGTGAATCGGAACGAAAAGAAGGGTGCGCATAAGTAGAGGGAAGCTGGAAAATAAATGTTTTAGGAGGGGGTAACGGAGGCAACAGAGCGCGGAAAGAATCCGGTAAATTTTCAGGAAGCTTCGTTAGGTCGCGACGTAGTTCCAAAATCCGCGGGTTTGTGCCCTGGTTTTTTCGGTGAGGAGCAGGCCCTCGGCTCCCGGTTGGGCTTGGATGAGTTCGAGTCCGGCGGGGACGCCCAGCACGAAGGCCGCGGTGGAAAGCACCCCGGCCTGGAGGCAGGTCGGCGCGACGATTGTCGCTTGAAGGCAACCGTTGGCGACGGGCCGGCCCGAGCGCGGGTCCACGATGTGACCGTAGCGCACGCCTTCGATCACGACGCGGCGAAGATAGTCGCCGGAGGAAGCGACGCCTTGCCCGCGGGTGAGGGCGAGACTGCCTTTATTCGTGCCGGGCTGCGCTGGATCTTCCAATCCGACGTGCCACGCGGGGCGACCGGGGGGCACGCCGACGGCGCGAAGATCATGGCCAAAATCGACGAGCGCGGACGTGATGCCGTGGTCGCGCGCGATCTGCGCGACGATGTCCACGGCCCACTCTTTGCCAAAACCGCCGAAGTCGAGTGCCATGCCGCGCTCGGGCAGAAACACGCGGCCGGGCGTGCGTTGAACTTTTTTCCAACCGACGAGGCGGCGCGCGGCGTCGACCTCGGCATCCGTCGGCAAGCGGGGATGCTCGGCCTTATAATTCCAAAGCTGGAGCAGAGGCAGCGCGGTGGGATCGAGTACGCCCTGCGTCATGAAGTGCAGGCGGTCGCAGAGTGCGAGCAGTTGCTCCATCTCGGCGTCGATGTTGACCGGAGCTTCGCCGGCGGCGGCGTTGATTTTGGAAAGGAGGCTGTCGGGCCGAAAGCGCGAATATTTCGCTTCGAAGGCGGCGACCCACGCCACCGCCGCGCGCTCGAAGGCCGCGGCCTGCGCGTCGCCGGTGGCGGCGTATTGCACCTCGCAGCGCGTGCCCAATGCGGTCCACGTCAGCCGGCGCAAAGGCACATGCTCCACGCCGGTAGCGGCGGGAGGAGGTGGCGTGCGGTGACTGGGGACAGTGATGGCCATCGATCGATCGAGATCGGATTTTTGGCGGCGTCTTTCGGATGAGCGAACGATCGGGCCGTTGCTACCAGGAGAAACGCGCGCCGAGGGTGAGAATGGTGGCGCGAGCGTAGGCGCTTCCTGGCGTGACGCCGTCGCGACCGCGCATCGCGTACTGCTCAATTGCGGTGTCGAACTGGACGGCGGGCGTTGGGTTCCAGATGAGTTTCAGGCCGACATTGGTGCTGCTAAATTCAGACAGCCGAAAATCGGAGGAGTAGAAAGGACCGGTCGAGGCGGGCCGGCGATCGGGCGTGATCGTCGTGGCATCGAGGTTATAGTAATAAAAATCGGCGGCGCTCTGCTGGTAGAAACGAATCCCGGGACGCAGGATGATTTTCTCGCCGAGGCGCTGAAACCACGCGGTCTCCAACGTGTGGGCGGTGGTGCCGAACGTGTCGCGGTAGTAACGATAGCTAGCGTCGATCGTGCCGTGGACTTCGGGAAAAGCGTGCGTGAGCGCGGCCAGGGCGATCCCTTTGTTGCGCGCGGAGGGACGTTTTTCGCCGAATGTCTGGCGCAGGAAAAGACCGGGGAGGATCTGGACGTTTTTCTGCACCAGCTTGTAAGGATCGCTGATGAAACCGGTCGTGCGGCCCCACGTGACATTAAACGTGAACGACGTGCGTGGATCGAGGATTTGGGTGACGCCGACGATCACGTCGTTGGAGCGTTTTTTGACGCGGGGAGTTTGGAAGAAAACCTTTACGTCGTCATCGGTGCCGGCGACGCCGGTGAGCAGCGTGGTGTTCTTTTGGTTGAAGTCGGTGAGCGCGTTGAATGACCAGCCGTTCGAGACGTAGTCGCTTTCCCGGGAGTTGCCGAAACCGACGGCGAGGTTGACGCGGGAAAACTGGCGGGAAAGGTCGGCGTTCCACGCCTTACGGCGGTCGTGGAGCGCGGTGACGACAACTTGATCGCTGCCCGCGGGGGCGGGCTCACCCGTCGGCGTGGCGCCCGTGATCGCGTCGAGGATGCCCTCGAGCTTAAGATGCATTTCGGTGCCCAAGTCCTTCTCAATGACGGTGCCCTGGGTCTGCACCGCGATGCGACCGCCGGACTCACGGTAGTCCTCGTATTTGTAGCTGACCGAATTCTCGGCGCGGGCCGCCCGTGGGGCGAGCCAGACCAGGAGAACCGACAATAGAAGCGGGCGAACGGAGGAAGTGGGCGTGGAAGACATCAAGGAATGGACGCAGGATTCAACGAAAGTGTTTTGAATGGTTCTCCACACGGACAAGTCCGCAATGGTAACGGTTCATTAATAATGAAGTAAATT
>CAIXKG010000184.1 GCA_903919985.1 uncultured Opitutia bacterium
GTCGGCATTACGACCCTGCAACAATTTTCCCGCACGCTTGATGCCGCCCTGATCGCGCTCTGCGACCAGCCGGCCTTCACCTCCGCAGTGATTGGCCAACTCCTCGCGGCGCAACGTTCCACGGGGCGAACCATCGTGGCGGCCCGCTATTCCGGACGGCACGGAGCGCCGGCGCTACTGTTGCGTGACCATTTTCCTGCGCTGACTGCACTCACGGGAGAATCAGGCGCGCGCGATCTACTCAATGATCCATCCGGCCAGGTGACTTCGGTCGAACTGCCCGCGCTCGCCCAGGATCTCGATACACCCGCGGATTACGCGGCCATGAAAAAGTGAATACAGACCGGGTGAGAGCGGGCCGCCCGTGACGCCATCGGCTTAAATTCCATTCCGCCCATGACCTTGCTCGACCTTTCCCAGCCTCTCTTCGACAACGCGCCCAATTGTCCGGTGCATCCGCCCGTGTCGTTTCGCCGCACGGCGGACCACCCCTCGGACGGCTGGCGAATGGAGGAAATCGCGATGGCCACGCACACGGGCAGCCATCTCGATGCCCCGCTCCACAAAATCGCCGGTGGTGCCAGCATCTCAGATCTGCCGTTGTCCACTTTTGTGGGCCCGGCCCGGATCGCCGATCTTCGCGGGTTGGCTCCGGATACACCCATCACGCCGGAATTGCTTGCCCCCCGTTTACCCGGGCTCGCCGTGAACGATATTGTCCTTCTCGCCACCGGATGGGGAGACCGTCGCGCCAAGACCGAGGAGTGGCTGCACCATCCGCCCTTTGTCCATCCCTCCGGGGCCCGATGGCTGGTGGAGCAACGCGTGCGTGGCGTGGGCATCGATCACTATTCGATCGGCAGCCTTGGCCCGCTGAACGACGAGACCCATGCGCTCCTGCTCGGCGCCGGGATGTGGATTGTCGAGGAGCTGAAGTTTCCGGCCGCCGCCTTCACCCTTCCGCAACCCGTGAAATTCTGGGCGCTGCCCCTCAACTGGCCCGGATGTTCCGGCGCGTTTTGTCGGCCAGTGATCGAAGTGAGTGAAGCGATTACCCGCGGTTAGCGGTGAGAGCGGTTTCACCCAAGGCGTCACCGCTGACGAAGTAGCGGCAGGCAGGGACGCCGGTCGCGACCCAAAACGGCCCCGGAAACATAAACCGCCCGCATGCGGCTAAAAAGCGTCGCCCCCTTTCGGTTCGCGGCGGAAGCCTGCGCCACAGCCGCACTCAGAACTTGCGCGGTGCGGGGGAACGTTTCCCTTCTCCCGCATGAAAGTGTCGTTCACGGCCAAGGAATATACCCGCGTGCTCGAATTGACTCAGATGGGTCTGTGGGTCGCCGCGAAGGCGACGGATCGCTATGCGGAGGTCGAACAGAAGTTGCTCGCGTTCGCCACTCCGCTCGGATGCGCGGATTTGGTCGAAGGGGACGAGGGCGACTTGAGGCCGTCCGAAAAATTGGAAACCGGAACCATCGCGAAAAAAATAATGGAGTTTAGCGAAGACGTTTTCTGGCGCGAGTTAGTCGAACGCTTAGCCGAACGAGACCTCCGCGGCGAACTCGGTTCGACGAAACTCACCGACGAACTGAGCGCCAAAGAAACCCAGCGGCTGGAGGAAATCGAAGAGGGCTATTGGCGGGATTTCGAAGCCCACGGCACCGATCACTTGGTCCTGTTAAAAGGCGGGCGGGGCTGAGAACGGAGATCGGCGCTAGTCCCAACCGGGCTTTTGCGACCCGAGAAATCCCGCGCTGGAAACCGCCCCCGATTCCACGCACCCACTCGCCCCATGAGACCATTCGGAACGCGCCGCGCGCACATCAAATCGAAGCTCAACCTTGGAACCACCACGCAGCTCGCGCGATGCTGCATCCGCTGGGTCGAGGACGCTTCAGACGCCGCCCCCGCGGATCGTCCGATCGGAGCGAGTGACAGCGACCGCCGATCAATCGCGCGTTCGCCCCGGCCACGCTCGATCCGGAAGTCAACGGCCGCCAGATCACTTGGGTTAAACTCCGGCGATGATGTTTGGAATTTTTCGATTTTATTCGTGCCCTTGCCGGCCTTTCCCGCCCAATTTCCGCCATGTCCGCTGCCATCGCCCGCCCCGCTCTCATCGTCGCCGACCGCTGGCGCGACTACCAGGTGCTGGAATGCGGCGACGGATTAAAACAGGAGCGCTGGGGCGCGTATACTCTCGTCCGACCCGATCCACAGATCATCTGGCCGAGGCATCGTTCGACCACGCTCACCACGGGTGGCGCGAAGTGGGAGAACTGGGACGGCTTCTATCACCGCAGCGACCAAGGCGGTGGTCGTTGGGAATTTCGCCGCCCCCTGCCCGATCATTGGAAGATCGCCTACGAGTCGCTCGGCCTGACTTTTCGCATTCATCCCACCAGCTTCAAACACACCGGGCTTTTCCCCGAGCAGGCGGTTAACTGGGAGTGGTTCAGCGCGAAGATCAAAGCCGCGCGCGCGGGCTCCGGTGAACCCCATCAAACCGCCGGCCGGCCGATCAGTGTCCTCAATCTTTTCGGTTACACGGGCGCGGCCACCTGCGCCGCCGCCAAGGCCGGCGCGAGCGTCGTCCACGTCGATGCCGCTGAGGGCATGGTCAAATGGTGCAAGGAAAAC
>CAIXKG010000185.1 GCA_903919985.1 uncultured Opitutia bacterium
CAGATCATCACGCTCGACGAATCGCTGCGTCTCCGTGCCGCGCGCTGCATCGATAAAATGTTCGAGCTCACCCTGGACGCGAAGTGAGCTTCGCCGCGGTTCCTGGTTTTGAGTTCCGGGTTTCTGGTTTCCGTAAGAAATGATTCAACCGTCGTAAGGGCGGCCGGCCGAAATTCAAAACTCACCACCCAACCCCCAAAACTATCCGAAGCTTCTAAATGACGATTACTCCGCGTACCGAACACCTGATCGAGCTCGCACTCGACGAAGACGCCGGCTTGGGCGATGTGACGAGCCGGTCCATTTTTCCTGCGCGCCACGTGTCGCGTGCTTTCATCGAGGCCGGTCACGATCTCACCATCTGCGGTCTGGAGATTGCCGCGCGCGTGTTCGCCCGCGTCGATCCGGCGTTGAAGGTGAAACTCACCGCACGCGACGGCGACCGCGTTAAAAAAGGCGGCCAGGTTCTCACGGTCGCCGGACCGACGGCAGCGTTGCTGACGGCTGAACGTACGGCGTTGAACTTCATCCAGCGTCTGTCCGGCGTGGCCACGCTCTCCCGGAAATTTGCCGATGCGGTCGCCGGCACGGGCGTGCGGGTGGTCGACACGCGCAAGACTACGCCCGGCTGGCGGGCGCTCGAAAAATATGCCGTGCGCTGCGGCGGGGGCGTGAACCACCGCTCGTCGCTCGGCGAGCATGTGCTCATCAAGGACAATCACATTGCGGCCGCCGGCTCGCTCACGAAGGCCGTGAAACTCGCGCGCGCCGGCGCACCGCATCTCGCGAAAATCGAAGTGGAGGCGAGGACGCTCGCCGAAGTTAAAGAAGCGGTGCGCGCCGCGGCCGACGTGATTCTCCTCGATAACATGGCGCCGGCTCTGATCCGCCGCGCGATCGTGCTCATTGCCGGCGCTGCCGTGGTGGAGGTTTCCGGCGGCGTCCGTTTCGACACGCTGCTCGACTACGCGCTGCCCGGCGTCGACGTGATCAGTGTCGGCGCGCTCACGCATTCCGCGCCCGCGGCCGACTTGAGCCTGACGTTGCGAGCGGTGCGCCGTTGAATCACGGCATGAAAACGTTTCACACCGACTGCCTCGTGATCGGCGCCGGGCTGGCCGGGTCGGCGTACGCGCTGCGCGCGGCGGAAGCCGGTCTTTCCGTCGAGTTGCTTTCGCTCGCCGAGCCGATGGTTGCCAACAGCGACTGGGCGCAGGGCGGGATCATCTACGACACCGCGGCCGATCACGCCTCGCTCGCCGCCGACATCCAGGAAGCGAGCGATCACACCTCGAACCCCGCCGCCGTTGAGCAACTCGTGCGTGAAGGCCCGATGGCCGTGAAGGAATTTTTGATCGATGATTTGCACGTGGGCTTTGATCGCGACGCCCGTGGCGCGCTCGAGTTCACGCGCGAAGGCGGCCACAGCGAGAAACGGATTATTTTCGCGAAGGACGCCACCGGCCACGCAATTCTCAAAACCGTCGCCGCCCGCGTCGACACCACCCCCGCCATCACCCGCCGCACCGGTTGGTCGGCGATCGATCTGCTCACGCTCTCGCACAACTCCACCGATACGGTCGACAAATACGAACCGCTCACGTGCTTTGGCGCGTATGTGCTTGATCCGCTCACGGGCGAGA
>CAIXKG010000186.1 GCA_903919985.1 uncultured Opitutia bacterium
ATGGAGCGGGCTGAGCGTGATCATAGCGGCGGGCGGTAACGGACGGTGGTTGTGCGGGGTAGGGTTTTTTCGGAGGCAAGGGATGGTTTGCGGTTCGAAGTCGGTCGCGTGCCCGATCGCATTGCCTCGGCGACCGATTTCTCGGTCGCCGCAACCGTGCCGTCGCGTTCCCGACGCCCAACGGATGCCCTGTAATTTTTCTGTAATTTTGGGCGCACTAGCCCCGTGCGACGCGCGCATCAATGGGCGCCCGACGAGCGATTCCTCCGGCGCGGCATCAACGACGATTGGGAGCGGGGCGCGTCGCTGGCGGTGAGAGGATTGGTGGGGCGGAGCAGCGAAACGCGTCGACCGGCGAAGATGCGAACTAAGGAACCATCAGCGGAGCACGCGCGGTCGGACGTTGGCGGTCATTTGGCCATCGGCCCTTTTCGAAGTTGCGCCGCGACGGGACGATTTTTTGCGAAATCAAGAAGGCGAAAAGCGGGTGAATTAAGGTCCCGCGATTGACGGCCCGCCGGCTTTGCCGCAGCGACGTGGTCATGGCACGTAGTGTAGTTCTCGCGGGCAGCCGCCGTTGCGAACGGTGCGAACTTTCGCCGCGCTGGTGCATTTGTGCGGGCCGGGACGACGTGGTGCTTCCTTTTCAAGTGGACGTGTTGATTCACCAACGCGAACAGTGGCGGCCGACGAGCACGGGGCGGTTGATCGATCGCGCGGTGTCCGGCGCCCGCGCGCACATCTACCATCGAGACCTGCCGCTGCAGCCGGCAGACATCGTGCAACCGGGAAAGGTGCTTTGGATTTTACACCCGCTCGGTGAACCGATGCCGCCGGCGCCGCCGCTGGATCAATTGCAGGTGTTGCTGCTCGACGGCAGCTGGGGCGAAGCGGCGGCCATGATGAAAGGGGTGGAGGGGTGGGGCCGCCGCATCAGTTTGCCGATGGCGGGGGAAAGCCGGTACTGGCTGAGGTCGCAACAAGGCGCGGGATTGTTTTCGACCGTCGAGGCGCTGCTGTTTTTGTTGCGCGCGCTCAAACTGGACGAGGCGCACCATCGGCTGCGTTTGCAGTTCGAACTACAGGTATATGCGGGCCTCCGTCTGCGGGGGAAAAAAACGGCGGCCGAAGAATTTCTCGTTGATTCGCCGATTCGTACGGCGATGGCGGATTTGATCGCGGATCTGTCGCGTCGCCGTCCGCACGCATGAATCTGAATTCGTCCGGAGGGGGGCTGGAGTAGCGCGCTCCTGCGATTCCGACGACGTCAGAAGTGGAAGCCTGACGCAAAAGATGGCGCCGTGCGCGAGTTCGCTGCGCACCCAGAGACGACCGTCATGGCCTTCGACTTCCGCTCTGATTTCATCGGCGAGAGGCAAGATGAACTCCGGAAAACGCCCGGGTCTAAGCGTCGTGCGCCGGGGAGGCGGCCGGTCGAATTTGATCAGCCACGGCCCCATCGCTAATAAGAAGCCGATCGGGCGTGCGCTGGACGGCGCGCCCTTCGCCCGAAGGGGATGTGGCGTCGACGCGCTGCAACCGAATTCGGCTGCGAGGCTAAGCACCGAGCGGAGGTTTTTTAATCGTGGACAATCGAGCGGGCGAAGCGGCCTATCCCGGCGAGGCGCTTGGCCGGCAGGATCACGTTGCGATCTTTGC
>CAIXKG010000187.1 GCA_903919985.1 uncultured Opitutia bacterium
GGCCTTTTCAACTGCGCGCGGAGAAGTTTTTGGCCGCGTATCGCAATCAGTACGCGCCGAAGGATCCGGTGGGTACGGCGCCAGAGAAATTCAAATTCCTCTACGTTGGTTTTATCTGGCCCGTCGCGGATCGTAGCGTCCAGCCGCCGCACACCGTGTTAATGTCGTCTCCGCATCCGTTGCAGTGGCGCCCGTATCTCTACGAGGGTTTCAATCGCGACCAGCGGGTGCAGATCGAGGGCACGGATATCACGATGCGGCTGATTTTGAGGAAAGATTGATTCTGCCCCGGAGATCGGGGATGAGAGATCAGCGCATGAAGATTCTTTTTCTCGGAAGCACTCGCCGGGGACTCCTGGCTTTGAAGGGGATGGTCGACGCCGGTATGACGGTGGTTGGAATCTTGAGTCTGACGCAGGAGGCACACGAACAAGACCGTTCCGAAGGTGAGATCGCGACGTTGGCGGCGACTTGCGGAATTCCGATTCGGGAAACAAAATATTTTCGCGAAGAAACAATTTTATCTTGGGCTACATCCGAACTGGGGGCTGACGTGGCTATCGCGGTCGGCGTACGGATTCTTCTGCCTGATTCGGTGTATGGCGCATTTTCCCTCGGCTGTTGGGCCGTTCACGACAGCTTGTTGCCGTACTATCGGGGCTTCGCGCCTCTCAATTGGGTGTTAATCAACGACGAACCTGAGACCGGCGTCACCTTGTTTCGCGTATCCGCGGCGATGGATGAGGGGGAAATCTTGCTGCAGCGCCGGATGACGATCGGCGCCTCAGAAAACGCTCCGGAGCTCTATCACCGAATTTGCGCGGCGACGGTCGGGGTTGTCCTGGACGGTCTCCGGTTGCTGGCGTCCGGCGAAAGTCGTCCGGTGCCACAAAATCCGTCGGAAGGGTCGCTGGCTGCCAGTCGGTCTCCGGTGGACGGAATGATCGATTGGGCCCGGCCGACCCGCCAGATTTTCAATTTGATCCGGGCGCTGACGTTTCCTTACCCCGGGGCGTTCACGTTTTATCAAGGAAAGCGGATGTTTGTGCTCTCGGCGGAAGAGCGGCCAATGAACATCCCGTGGGTCGGACGCATACCAGGGCGCGTGGTGCAGGTACGTCCCGGTATCGGGGTGGACGTGTTAACGGGCGACGGTGTGATTCGATTGGGCGATATCTCAATCGATGGAACAACTCGGCAATGCGCTGCGACGATCGTGAGATCCGTGCGGAGTAAGCTTGGGTTGGACGTGCTGGACTTAGTAGACCGTTTGGCGCGATTGGAGCAGTCGTCCAAGTAACCCTTCCCCATGCAGAAAATATCCCTGATCGTTGCGGCCTTCAACGAAGAGCAAAACATCCCTGTGCTCTATGCCCGGATCGCCGCGATTGATTGGACGGCAATTCAATTGGAATTTGAGATGGTCGTCGTTGACGACCACTCCAGCGACCGTACTCCTCAGGTGGTTCGAGCACTCGTCGCGCGTGATCCGCGGGTAAAGCTCCTCCGGTTCTCGCGAAATTTTGGGAGTCACAAAGCTTACACCGCGGGACTGGAGCAATGCACCGGTGACGCGGCGATCATCCTCGCGGCGGATCTGCAGGATCCACCCGAGACGATCCCGAATCTCGTGGTGAAGTGGCGGGAGGGATCGCGCGTCGTGTGGGCGGTCCGCAGCGCGCGGGCCGGCGAGACGGCGCAAACGAAGTTTTTTTCCCGGCTCTATTGGCACCTGATGCGGCGCTACGCGGAAGTCGAGCCACCGCGGGCCGGAGCCGATTTTCTGCTCGTGGACCGGCAGGTGGTCGAGGTTCTGAAGACGGTCCGGGAAAAACACACGTCTTTGCTTTCCTTGATCCAATGGCTCGGCTTCGACCAAGCCTTTATTTCTTACGAGAAAAAGGAGCGTCTCAGCGGAACTTCAAAATGGACGCTGCGAAAAAAGCTTAAGCTCGCGGTGGATTCGTTCGTGAGTTTTTCGTACTTTCCGATTCGAGTGATGTCGCTGTGCGGGATCGTTTTTGCCGCGTCGGGTTTCATTTATGCCGGCGTTGTTGCGGCTCGCGCATTCTTTTGGGGCAGTCCCGTCCAAGGCTGGTCTTCCCTGATGTGTGTCGTACTGATCGTGTCGGGCGTCCAGCTTTTGATGCTCGGGGTTTTGGGAGAATATCTCTGGCGCACCTTCGATGAAAGCCGGCATCGCCCCCGGTTTGTGATCGAGGAACGCGTCGGATTTTAGCACCAGTCAAATCAGGCGGGTGCCGGTACGGGGCGAAGTCCGCGGAGTTGTCGTCGGACAAACATCAGGGCGAGCGTAAACCAGCTGGCCAGCGCCAGGTAATAGGCGGCGCGGAGCAACCACGGCCCGCTGTAACTAAGCGTTACTGCCGTTCTGACCGGGTTGAAGTCCGACCATCACTAATCCACCGGCCGATTTCTCCACCGCA
>CAIXKG010000188.1 GCA_903919985.1 uncultured Opitutia bacterium
AAGCGCTACGAGCGCATGCTGAAAAACCTCACGGAGATCGAAGGAGACGATCTCGCGGAAATTTTCCTCAGCTGCGTCGCCCGACTTTACGATCCTCACTCCAATTATCTTTCCGCCAAATCCTACGAAGATTTCACGATTCAAATGAAGCTTTCGCTCTTCGGCATTGGCGCGCTGCTGGGAGTCGAAGATGACAACTGCTTCGTCAAGGAAATCGTCCCCGGCGGGCCCGCGGATCTTGGCCGGCAGCTGAAACCCCAGGATAAGATTATCTCAGTTGCGCAAATCGGCGGAGAACCCGTCGAAGTCATGGGCATGAAAATCCGCAAGATTGTGGACATGATCCGCGGCGCGAAAGACACCAAGGTACGCCTGATCGTTCAACCTGCCGATGCGACGGATCCTTCCGCGCGGCGGGAAATTGTCATCACGCGCGACGTGGTGAAGCTTAACTCCGCCCGCGCCCATGCGGCGATTTTCCAAGTGCCGAACGCCGCCGATGGCGTGCTCAAGCCGGTCGGCGTGATCACGCTGCCCACTTTTTACGGTCCCGCCGAAGATGGTGACACCGACGCCAGCGAGAAATCTGGCACAACGGAGGACGTCGCCCGACTCATCGACCAGCTGACCAAAGCCGGAATTAGCAGCCTCGTACTCGACCTGCGCCACAACGGCGGCGGTTATCTCACCGAGGCGATCGACCTCACCGGACTGTTCATCAGCAAAGGCCCGGTGGTTCAGGTGAAAAGCTATTCCGGCGACATTCAAGTGGACCGGGACAACTCCGACAAGATCGCCTACCGTGGCCCGCTCGCGGTGCTGGTTGATCGCTTCAGCGCTTCCGCTTCGGAGATCGTGACCGGAGCGCTGCAGAACTACGGTCGCGCCATAGTCATCGGCGACAGCTCGACGCACGGCAAGGGCACCGTGCAGACGGTCGTGGAAATAAAAAACGTGCTCGGTCCCCGCCTCAGCCCGAGCATCGCGAAGTCCGGCGCGGCTAAGATCACGATTCAGAAATTTTATCTGCCCGGGGGCGCGTCCACCCAACTCAAGGGCGTTGTGCCGGATATCGTGCTCCCCTCGATTAACGAATATCTGCCGATCGGCGAATCCGCGCTGCCTCACGCGCTTGTGTGGGACCAGATCCCCAGCAGCTCTTTCGATGGCGCTCCGCTCGACGCCAAGATTCTAACCTCGCTTCGCCAAGCCAGCCTCGAGCGCCAGACTAAGTTGGAGGAGTTTGCTTTCCTCAAAAAGAATATCGAGTGGTTCAAAGGCCGGCAGGAGCAGAAACAATATTCGCTCAATCTCGAGGAACGTAAGCGCCAGAAGCTTGAGGACGATGCCTTCCGCAAATCGAGCAAGGGGGAGCGTGATCTACTCGCCAAAGGAGATTTCACGTTTAAGGAATATCGGCTCGGTCCGCCGCTGCCGCCCAAGATCAAGGCGCCCAAAAAAACCGGCGACCTCACTGACGGGGAGGACGACGAAAACGATCTGGGTGTAGACGAAGACAACGACGCCTATGCGAAGGTAGACATCCACCTCCGCGAAACACTCCGCGTGCTAAGCGACGCCGTGGCTTTGGCTGCGAACCGTGATTTCTGGGTCAGCAATCACCCTCCGCTCACCGCCGCAGGCAAAGGCTGAACGCCTTTCGGAATAGCCATTAGGCCCGTGCGCTCACACGCAGCCGGGTCGACCGCGAGCCTACCGGCCTACGCACGCGCCTAATTTGCGCGGCCCAGCGAGCGTCTTTTGGGTCGACTGCCTCAGTCCCAGCTTAGCCGGTTTTCCATGGTCCGCTGAGAAAATCCGGCGCTAGGGCTTACGGCGGACCTCGTCCAACGGATTCCCACGGCGAATTCACAGCGCAGA
>CAIXKG010000189.1 GCA_903919985.1 uncultured Opitutia bacterium
CTACGAACTCGGTGACTACATGGCGTCCGATCTCGTTAAAATGGACATCATGATCAACGGCGATCCGGTGGACGCGTTTGCCTGCATCGTGCACCGCGCGAAAGCCGAGTCGAAAGGCCGCAATCTCTGTGAGAAACTGGCGGAAATTATTCCGCCCCAGATGTTCAAGGTCGCGATCCAGGCCGCCATCGGCGGCAAGATCATCGCGCGCGACAACGTGCGTGAGATGCGCAAAGACGTGACCGCGAAATGCTACGGCGGTGACATCAGCCGCAAGCGCAAGCTCCTCGACAAACAGAAAGAGGGCAAAAAGAAGATGAAGCAGATCGGCAAGGTTTCCATTCCGCCCGACGCCTTCATCAAGGTCCTTCAAAACAACTAACACCGTTCCCCGCTATGTTCGGTTTCTTCGCCTCACCGGAAAAGAAAATGCGCGACAACGCGGCCAACTGGATCGAGCTGGCCGAGAAGATTTACCATTTCCGCCGCGATGTGCTGCCGCACGACCAGCTGTCCCGGCTCGTCCAGCAAACTGCGGCGTTGAAGCAAGGCGTGAAACAGCGGGTCGAGACGGCGAAGCTCAAGCTGATCATCGAGGAAACGGAGGCGGTTCTGCGCGAGACGGGCGGGACGCTTTATCCACGGGGTTCGCTGGTGGAGAACATCGAATTTTTCGTCGTAGCGGCCATCGTGATCCTCGGCATTCGCACGTATTTTGTGCAGCCGTTTAAGATTCCCACGAATTCAATGTGGCCGAGCTACTACGGTATGACGGGGGAAAATATTCCATCGGACGGGCCGTCGCCCAGTTTTGTGCAGCGGGCCTTTCGACTCGTGGCGTTTGGCGCGCAGCGCAAGGAAGTGATTGCGCCCCGCAGCGGCGAGGTTTCGGCGTTGTTTACGGAGTCCGGTACCATGCTGGCGGCACCGCGCAACGGTCGCAACTGGTTCGTTTTTCCGGCGACGATGAGCGAGTATACGTTCTTCGTGGACGGTCAGCCGGCGACGGTGCGCGTCCCGGTCGACTTCCACGATTTCGATCGCATGGTGATCGAGACTTATTTTGGAACGCAGGCTAAGTTCGAGTCTGAGTGGAACCGGCTTTTCAAGGAGCGGGGCTTGGAGTCGACCACGGCGAAATACGACGAAGCCGGCCACATGGTGCGGGCGATTCGCATGCCGTTGGGCAAGGTGGCGAAGTCGGGAGAACCCGTGCTGCGTTTCGATTTGTTAACGGGCGACCAGCTTTTGGTCGACCGCATGAGTTATCATTTTGTCCGGCCTTCCGTCGGGCAGGGCTTTGTTTTTCGCACCGACAACATTCGCAGCGAAATGATGCGTGATCGGGCCGGGCAGCAAATTGTTTCCTATTACATCAAACGTCTCGTGGGCACGCCGGGTGATACACTGGAGGTCAGGCCCCCGCAGATTTTCCGTAATGAAAAGCCGATCACGGGAGCGTCGGCTTTTGAGGCCAACGCGCAGCGCAGCGGAAAATACACCGGCTACGTGAATGCGTATCTGCTGGGTTCAGGAAAAACTGTGACCGTGCCGCCGCGGAGCTATTTCGCGATGGGCGACAACTCGAGCAACAGCCAGGACAGCCGCTACTGGGGTTTTGTCCCGTCCAAGGATGTCGTGGGCCGACCGATTTTCATCTATTATCCCTTTACCAAACGCTGGGGCGCGGCGAAGTGAGCTGGATGCGGTGTTGAGTCGGGTTCGCGGGAATTTCCCGCGCCAATGCGTAAGATCACCGAACGCATCTCTAAAATCCCGGATCTTTGCCGGGTTATGCTTTGATTTCGGGTCGGGGCGGCGCTCGATCGCGAGCTCCGCGATAGGGGAAGTTTTTTTCGTTATTTCGCGCCCGCCGTGGTGGGATTAAAGAGCGGTCCGGTGCACGCGTGCGACGCCCGCCTGAGGAATATTTTAGCAGGTTGGCTTGAAAACAGCTTTTCCTGAACCTGAGACGCGTTTCATCCAAGTCGCGACGAAAGGAATCGATCGGCGTACGACTCGGAGATCTCGCGGTATAAAAACTGCATAATTTTACCCGAAAACGCCCGTTCATCACTTTTCCACCTTGTTCGCCCCATTGGCGTTTACAACGAGTCTGGCGCTAAGCTCGTACGAGAACGCGTATCGTATGCTGACCAAAAATTATCAGTTAACTGAGCAAGGAGGGCGACAGGAGGGGGCTCGATTCCATTTTGGTTTCGAGGGTGAATTATGAATTTCGTACCCGGAGCGTATAATTCCGCTCAAGCCGTAGAAAATTCAGCAGAGAGCAGCGGTAATTTCAGCGAACAAAAACAATGGAAATTAGAGTGGCAAAAGCGGGGCGGACGCGCGGGTGAGGACTGGGTACTACGTACGGGGATTGTCGTCGCCGACGAAAATGGCCAGGTATGGCCGCTTCATGTTTATCTCAGGCGAGAGCTGACATCCATCGCGACCGATATTCTTTCCCCGACATCGCCCGAAAGCGTTCCGGCGGCGTGGATCGAAAATGCGATCAACACGCGCTTGGTTCGGGCTCACATGGCATTCTCTAAGCCGCTCGAGATGCCCTCTAATTACGCAACCTTGTTGTCAGCGGCGATGCTGTGGGGAAATTTCGTCTCGGCGGTATTCGCCTTGGTTGAAACCAGCCTCAATCCGGAGGCAGAAAAAATCTGTATCGACGCTTATACTTTGGGTTTTGTAGCGCCGAAATATTTTTCAGTAAAACGTGCGTCGATTCCATCCGCCGAGCCGATCACCACGGAATATTACGCGGCGATTACTCCAGACCGACAAGATAAAGCCTGGACCACCTACGCTGATGACGGACAACTCTCATCGTCATTTATTCGGGCGCTATCGAACGCGCTCAATGTAGATTTCCCCGGGAGTTCATGGACGGGAAAAACGGAAATGCGGAAATGGTGCGCTGGCCTTAGCCGGAGCTTTTTGGCCCGCTGCGCGGCGAGCGGGGTGACGCAGGACGAGATCAAAGCCCTGGCCGCTTACATCGAAAATTGAGTCTATTGAAAACTAATTTCTTAAACCGACCGTGCGGGAATCCCTGCTCTGTTGAGCGATTGGAAGGGGTCGGGGGAGTGATCCTCCATCATGTCCATCAAATCGGGGTAACCTCAAAATTGTTTTCTAAATCGACCATTTTACCATGCGGGAGGCCCATCCTTAGTACATGAACGTCCATTGCAGTGAGGAGATTTCTGCCGAATTCGAATACAGCGACAAGACCGTGCCATGGCGTGGTCAAGGCACGGTACTGCTCATCGACGACGACTATTTCGTGCGGCTTGTCACCACGACTAGTTTGCGTTCCTTCGGCCTCAAGGTTGAAGCCGCGAGCGACGGCCGTGCAGGTCTTGCCACTTGGGAAGCCGCTCCGGATGACTTCGATCTGGTCGTACTTGACCTACTTATGCCCAGTTTAAACGGAGAAGATACCCTGCTCGAGCTGCGCAAATGCCGTCCAGACGTGCCAGTTCTTATCATCAGCGGTTTCAGCGAAGGTGATTTTCTGACCCGCCACGCCTGCAGTGGCCCCATTGCTTACCTGCAAAAGCCGTTTCGATTGGCGAATTTAGAGAACGCCGCTCGCAGCCTGCTCGGCTAAGAACGAAGTCGATTCCCGCCAGGCTCGTATTCGGGAATCGATCGCCGGTTACAAATAGGTTACAAATGGTCTTTACTCACCCCGCATTTCATGGAAAAAATCCAGTAGAATGTCCGACGTTGGGACGATTGGTCCAAGAAGCATTGGGGACACCGTGCCCTGGCGTGGCCAAGGGACTGTACTGCTCATCGACGACGACTATTACGTGCGACTTGTCACCGCCACGATCTTGCGTTCCTTCGGCCTCAAGGTTGAAACCGTGAGCGACGGCCGTGCAGGTCTCGCCGCTTGGAAAGCCGCTCCGGATGGCTTCGATCTCGTCGTACTTGACCTACTCATGGCCGGCTTAAACGGAGAAGATACCCTGGTCGAGCTGCGCACACTCCGTCCAGACGTCCCGGTTCTTATCATCAGCGGTTTCGAGGAAGGCGATTTCCTGACCCGCCACGCCTGCAGTGGCCCCATTGCTTACCTGCAAAAGCCGTTTCGATTGGCGAATTTAGAGAATGCCGCTCGCAGCCTGCTTGGTTGAACCCAATATTCGCACAATAAATATTATGTTTAAGAAAGTTCTGGGGCGTCGTCGCCGGTGCGCGACCTCGATCGATCTAAGTTTTTCCGTTGCCGCTAGGTCTGAATGATTGCGCCTCGCATATTTGCCAGCTGCTCTTTGTTGCTCCAGCCCCGTCTGCTACTTCGCTCCCCGCCTAAAGCTTACTGCTTTCTGCTCATTTATGGCCCGCGCAACAAGACCCAGCGGCGGGCGCTGGCCAAGCGATTCAAGGATAGCAAAGACCCGTTCCGCATCGTGATCGTCCGCGACATGTGGCTCACCGGCTTCGACGCGCCGTGTCTGCACACGATGTATGCGGACAAGCCGATGCAGGGCCACGGTCTCATGCAGGCGATCGCTCGCGTGAACCGCGTTTTCAGCACGAAGCCGGGCGGTCTCGTGGTGGACTATCTCGGGCTGGCCGAGCCTTTGCGGAACGCGCTCCTCACATACACGGAAAGTGGAGGCCAAGGTTCTCCTGCGATTGATACCGCCCAAGCGGTCGCAATGCTGCAGGAGAAACACGAAATCGCCTGCGACATGCTCCATGGGCTGGCGTGGTCGGACGCGGTGGGAGACGCCAAGAAAACGTACGCGCTGCTGCCCGCCGCCCAGGAATACATTCTCGAGCAGCAGGACGGAAAGAAACGTTTCGTCGAAGTCGTCACCCTTCTCTCGCGCTGGTTCGCGCTCTGCGCGGCGACCGACGCGGCGACGGCGATCCGTGACGAGGTCGCCTTCCTCCAAGCGGTCAACGCGGTGCTGACGAAGTCGGTGGGGGGCGCAATGAAAACCCCCGACCAACTTGATGGTGCGATCCGCCAGCTCGTTTCCGGCGCGATCACGACTGACGGGAAGATCATCGATGTCTTCACGGCGGCCGGACTGCGAAAGCCCGACATTTCTATTCTCTCCGACCAGTTCCTCGCCGAAGTGCGCGGTCTCAAACACAAGAACGTGGCGGCCGAGCTGCTGGCGAAACTGCTCAAAGGCGAAATTGCGGTGCGCTCGAAGCGAAACCTCGTGCAGAGTCGTCAGTTTTCCGAGCTGCTCCAGCGCACGCTTAACGGCTATCACAACCGCGCGATCGCAACCACTGAGGTGATCGAAGAGCTGATCAAGTTGGCGAAGCAACTCAGCGAGGCCGACAAGCGCGGTGTCGATCTCGGCCTGAGCGATGAGGAGATCGCCTTCTATGATGCCCTCGCGACCAACGACAGCGCCAAGGAAGTGATGGGTGACGATAAGCTACGCGTAATCGCTACGGAGCTGGTCACCCAGATCCGGAAGAGCGTGACGACCGATTGGACTCTTCGCGAAGGTGCGCAGGCGAAAATCCGGATCGTGATCAAACGCATCCTCCGCCACTTCGGCTACCCGCCCGATATGCAGGATGCCGCCGTGAAGGAAGTTTTGGCCCAAGCCGCCCTCCTCTGCGCCGACTGGGCGACCTGAGCCCTGCCGCTTTTGCGGCGCGGAATAATCCTAGGCTGCGCGCCTACGCGACGTGCCCAAACGGCTTTGCCCGGTGGCAGAATTGCAGCGGTACACCCCAAGGATCACGCATCATCAGCAGTTTGGTGCCGTCCGGCAAAATGTCTTCCTGGCCACGATCGGCGCCCGCGGCGACGAGGCGCGCGCGGATCGCGTCGTTGTCGGTCGAGACAAACGCGATGTGGAACACCAGCGGATTGACCGCCGCGTAATCCGGCACCACCGCGTCGGTGCGCGCATAAATTTCGATGATCGTCCGACCGGTTTCATCGGCTAGAAAGGCCGTGTAGGGCGCGACGTCCATTTGACGCGCAATCTTTAGGCCGAGGTGCTCGACGTACCAGCGCGTGACCGCACGGGCGTCGGCCGTATTGATGGCAAAATGTTCGAATTTCATAAATGACGATGAGGTTGTGGTTGGGAACTAGCCTGAAAATTCACACCGAAATCAAGACGCTGGCCTTGCGGTGGCATAAAAGTTTTCACGAACCGGATGATGGTTGCGAGCTCTCCCGCAGAAAGGCACCGATGAGGTCGAGCGCGACCGCGCCGGAATCATTGAGCACGTAGTGGCCGGATTCGGCCAAGCGCTCTACCCGCGCGGCGGGATAAATCTTCCGCCACCGTTCGAGAAAAGAATCGTTGAAACAAAAGTCCCGCCCACCCCACACGATCAATTTTTCGTGACCGGCCAGCAGGCTCAATCGCGACTCGATCGCGCCGAGCGTGGCCCGCGTGGGATGCTCCGCTTCCATCGGGATGTCGGTGACAAACCGGTGCACCGCGACGCGATTGGCCCACGAGCCGTAGGGAAAAAGATAGCCGTATTTTTCGTCTGCGGTCAGAGCGCGGGCGTGCATCGCCATGCTTGCGGCCGGCCCGGCGAATCCGTTTAGGCCTCGGACGAGCCACTCGCCGAGCAGTGGCCATCGGCACACCGCAATCCGGAATGGAATGCGCGCCGACAAAAACGCCGCGGTGTTCAGAATGGTGATCCTGCCAATCAATGCGGGCTGACGCGTCGCGAGCCCAAATCCAACCGCACCACCCCAATCGTGCACGACAAGATGCACCCGTTTCAGCCCGAGGTTTGCCACCAGCGCCTCGATATCGGCGATGCGGGTGGCGAGCGTGTAATCGTAATTCTCCGGCTTTTCCGACAACCCCATGCCGATGTGGTCGGGCGCAATGCAGCGCATGCTCGAAGAAAGTCCGCGGATGAGATCCCGATAGAAAAACGACCAGGTCGGATTGCCGTGCAGCATCAGCACGGCCTCAGCGGAGCGCGGACCGACATCGACGTAGCTCATGCGCGCACCGCCCGGGGTTTGAAACGCGGCCGGCGTGAACGGGTAAAGCCGGGCGAGCCGCGCGGGGATTTGGGGGGCGGCGCTTACCATTCGAGCGCGAGCATCAGGCAATTCAAGCCGCTGCCAATCCCCAGCAAGCTGACGCGGTCGCCCTTGCGCACCGCGCCGGCCTCAACCGCCGCTGCGAGCGTCGCGGGCAACGCGACCGAGCCCGTATTGCCGAGAACTTCAAAGGTCGAAAAATCCTTGGCCACATCGAGCCCCAGCGCTTCGTAGAGTTTTCGCCGGTGGGTGCTGCCGACCTGGTGGCAGATAAAACGGTCGGTGTTGGCCTCGGTCCAACCGGTGATCGTTTTGAAATCCGTCCACGTCGCCCGCGCGAGTTCGACGCCGGCCAGCAGCAGTTGCTCGGAGTCGGTCTGCATCGCCAACGCTTCGGCGCCGTGCGTGTCGCCCTGACAAAGTTCGCTGTGTTGGGTCGCGGCCCGCGCCACGCCTCCGACTAGCCGGTGGCCCTGCGGCGCGAGGTCGCGATGGCACACGAGTGCGGCGACCGCGCCGGAACCGATCGTGAGATTCGCAAAGTACGGCTTGATTTCGTTTCGGGTCAGCGGCCTTTCGAGCAAAGTCTTGATCGTCTGCTCGACCAGCGGTCGCCCGTGCTCGCCGGCGACCACCAACGCGCAGCGGATCTGTCCGCTCTCAATCATCGCCGCCGCCAGCGTGAGCGAGTTCAGAAAACCCAGGCACGCATTGGACACGTCGAAGATCTGCGCCGAGGCGGGCAACCCGATCTTGCGGTGGGCAAAGGATGCGGTGGCCGGTTCCAACATATCCCGCGAGACCGCGGCATGAATGAACAACTCGACTTGCTCGGCGCGCAGCGTCGATTGCTCGAGCACCTTTTTTCCCGCTGCGGCGCTTGCATCGGATGGGCGCGTGCCGGCGGGCCAGACTCGGCGTTCGCGAATGCCCGTCATCAACTCCAAACGGCCGAAGGGCAGCTTGAGCCGCTCGTACAGCGGACGGAGTTGCGCTTCGACCGCGGCGGACGTCAGCACTTCGTCGGGCAGTGCGACGGCGAGTGACTCGATATGGACGTGCTCAAACTTCATGGGCGAAATCCCTGACGCCAGAGTGCCAAAATCCGAAGATCCGATGTGGGCGGGGTGCCCTCGCTCCGCCTAAATCCCCATCGCCGCGTAGGTTCATTTGGCGTTTGGAGTTTTGACAGGCGCGGATCCCCGCGGTGCAGCGGTGGGCCGCATGGCCAGTTGAATGATTTCCTGGTCGAAGAAATTGCAGCCAAGTCCGGCGTCGACCACGAGCGTGGTGCCGTTGATGCCGCTGCTGCGCTCGCTCAGCAGGAACAGCGTCGCGTTGGCTACTTCCTGCGTTGCGAGGTTGCGCTTTCGAAACGTGAGTTTCTCGGCGTAAAGGTAGCTCTCGATGTAGCCTGGAATCCCCGCCGACGCGCTGGTCTTGAGCGGCCCGGAGCCGACGACGTTGCAACGCACCTCGCTGTCGGCGCTGAAGGATTTGGCCAAAAACCGGGCGGCGGACTCGAGTGCGGCTTTGATCGGCCCCATGTAACCGTAATTGTCGGGCGTGACCTGCAGCGAAGAGATGCCGATGGTCACGATCGAAGCCGTGCGCGCGAGGTGGGGCTTAAACGCGCGCGCGATCTCCACGAGCGAGAACGCCGAGACGGCCGTGGCTTGGAGAAAATCGGCCCGCTTCGTTTCGTGGAAGGCCTTGAAGCCATCGCTGTAATTGGCGAACGCGACCGAGTGCATGATGCCCTGCAGTGGCGCGTGCCCGCCCGCGGCAATTTCGGCGGCGAGCCGTGGCACGGCGCCCTCGTCTTCCACGTCGCAGACAAAAACCGGTTTCCCCGCGAGCAACGTTTCCAGCGATTTGCGCCGCGCCTCGGAACGGACGCTGTAGACGACTTTGGCCCCCTGCTCTTCCAGCGATTGTGCCACGAACCACGCGACGCTCTTGCGATTGGCCACGCCAAAGACGAGAAACGTTTTTCCGGCGACTTGGAGAAAATCGCTCATGTTTGCGGCGCGCCGGCGGGCGTGGTCCAGGCCACGGTAAATTCGACGGTGAGCACGCGCTTTTCGCCGCTCTTCACGCTGCCGCTCATCATGGTGAAGCCGCCGAGCGACTCCTTCTTTTTCACTTCGATGGTGATGGTCTCGCCGGGATAAACGGGATTCCGAAAACGTACGTCGCTGATTTTCGCCATCAACGGCACGCCGCTCGAAGCGCCCGATGCGGGGGTCGTGAGCGCGAGATAGAGTGCGCCGGTTTGAAAAACCGCTTCGCACAGCAGTACGCCGGGAGTGATCGGCGCACTTGGATAGTGGCCTTGGTAGAAGGCTTCGTCGGCGCGAAACGTGCGGCGTGCAATCAGGCCGTCGGCGGTTTCGGCCACGATCTCGTCGACAAACAGAAACGGTGGGCGATGCGGAATGAGATCGGTGATGCGGCGGGACATGGTCGGGTTCATCAGGCGTGGGTCGATACAGGCGGGCGCGCCGCTTGCTTCAGCGCGAACAAATATTTGTCGACCTTGTTGGCGGTGATCACGCCGTAGTTAATGGTACCGAGCCAGCCCGACATGATGATGCCGACGCTACCGGCGTGGAAAAGCCCGGGAAGTTTTTCGGAAAGGCTCATTGAAACGGGCAGGCCTTCGAACTTCGTGCCGAACGATGTGCCCGAAAAATGCGTGGTGTAGCGCTCGATCGTGCGGGGCGTCGCGGCTTCCTGCCAGTCGATCTTAGCGCGGACGTCCGGGATGAATTTCTCCAGCGCCGTGATCGATTCCTCGATCATCCTCGCTTTCTGCGCCTCGTAGTCGGCATCGGATAGCGCCTTCCAATCGGGATAAAGGCCGTTGAGCGACGCGACGACGGTGTAGCGGTCGGCGCCGGGACGCGTGTCAGGATAATAGACGGAGAAAGTCCGACTCGTCGTGTGCAGCGCGGTGAGCTCGGAATTGCTGTACTCCGGCGCCGCAGACGTGAACACCAAGTCGCCGATGTGCGGGATGCTTTCGCCTTTCCGGATGCCAAGGTAGACTTGGCAGGAGCTCGAGTTAATGCGGACGGCGTTAGCCTGCGCGATATAATCGGCGGGGAAATTTTCGGCGCCGGCCAGACGGAAGATGGTGTTTTTGATGTTCGCGTTGGACAGCACGGCCTTGGCCCGGATGACGCGGCCGTTGCCCGCGACTACGCCGCACGCGATTTTTTGGCCGTCGCGTTCTTCCACGAGAATCTTGTCGACCAGCACTTTTTTACGGAGTTCGACGCCATTCTTTTTCAGTTCGGCGACCATTTTTTCGATGAGGAGATCGGAGCCGCCGCGAAAGGTGAAGACCCCCGCGCCCATGAAATTCGAGAACACGATGCCAAACGTGATGGCCGGATCGTCGAAGTCGGAGCCGTTGGCGTACGAGATGGGTTCCATCAACAGCCGGTGAACATCGGCGCGCCCCGGAAAAAACCGGTTCAGCATCTGTCCCGTGGTTTCTGGGTTGTTGTCGTAGTAGTTCATCGCGCGGAGGTAGTCGTAGAACGCTTCGACCTCGGTGCGGGGCAATTTGAACTGCTCGACGAGCACGCGGGTGTAGTCCTCGCGGGTGAAGGTTGTCCAGACGTCCATCTGCGGATTGATGAACCGGATGTCCTTTAACGGCACGATCGAGTCGGAGATTTCCTTGGTCCAGTAACGGCGGCACGACTTGATCATCCCGCTGGGAAACCCGTGCAGCGAGATGTCGAAGATGTGCCCGCCCTTGCGGGTGAACCACGTGGCGAGTCCGCCGAACTGATAGTGATGCTCGAGCAGAAGGACTTTGTGGCCGGCCTTGGCGAGCACGTTGGCCCCCGTCAGGCCGCCCAGCCCGCTGCCGATCACGATCACATCATACTCGTCGTTTACGCCCTTGAGCCAATCGTAAGCCATGAAGGGCCGAAAGTGAGGCGTCGGCCCCGCAAAGCGCAACTCAGAGTTTGAGTGCGCGCAAATACGTCAGGCTGGCCGGAATCGCCTCGATGGGATTCGGCGTTTCGTCTTCCAGAAAATGGTATTTCGCGCCGGCTTTCTCCGCCGCGCTGATGACTGCGGGCCAGGGAATCTGGCCTGCGCCCACGGCGACTTGATCGGCGGCGACCGTGCGATTGCCGAGGCCAATCGGGCCATCCTTGCGGAGGTCCTTAAGGTGCAGCATCACCCAGCGATTGGGATATTTATTGATCAACTTCACCGGATCCTGCCCGGCTTGGTAGGTCCAGAAAACATCCATCTCATAGCTCACCAAGTCGGGTTTGGTTTCACGTACGATGATGTCGAAAAGCGTTTCACCGTTTCCGGCGGCACTCGGCGTCATCTCGGCGCCATGGGTATGATAGCCGAATTTCAGCCCGGCGGCTTTGAGCGCGGCGCCCCACGTGTTGAAATCGGCGGCGATTTTATGCGCGTCCTCGTCCTTCAAATTGCGCCCGGTTAAAATCGGCACGATGACGTACTGGACTCCGAGTGTCTTCGCGGTGGCGATGACGACGTTCACGTCCTTCTGGAAGTCGGCATAGCCGATGTGAGCGCTGACCGCTTTGATCCCGCGCGCCTTTAATTCGGTCGAGAGTTGTTCAGGCGTCAGACCGGTGCCGCTCCAAGTTTCGACTTCGGTAATACCGTAACTCTTGAGCAGGTCCAAAGTTTTGACCGGGCCGTCGGCTTTGAACTGATTCCGGAGACTGTAGAGCTGCATGCCGAGATGCTCTTTGAAATCGGCGGCGACCAGCGGCAGGGCGGCGAGGAGCGCTAATGCGATCAGGCGAATATTTTTCATCATGGGGGTAAATTGGCTATGTCGTAGGGCCGGCGTTTTTTTGCAAGATATGATAATTGGCCATGGAAATGCCGCTCAGCATCGCGCCGACAATGCCGAGAAAGCCTTGGTCGGTACCGCAGAGGTAGAGGTTGGAAAGGGCGGTTCGGCCCTGCCGGTTTTTCAACGGCGAACCGTAGATCGCACCGCCCAGATGACCGGTGAATTTCGTGATCGTCCGCGGGGTAAACATATCGGTGGCGAGGGTCGCGGCGGAAAGCTGGGCGTCGTTCACCAACGGTAGAAAACGCCGGGCGCTCGTTTGCGCCTCGTTGAACCAGTGCAGTTTCGCCGCGCGATAGTCGTCTTCTGGCAAATGGGCCCACTGCCCGTAATTCGCGAGACACGTGACACGGAAAATCCCCTCGCTCAGCGTGCGATCCGCGCCGTAGTCGAAATTATTCGGAATACAGATGACGCCGCTGCGCGGGTCGACGGGTCCCGCCGGTTGCTCGTACGTAAAGCGCGCGGAATCGTTAAAGAAAATAATCGTGTCGCTACCCCACCCCAGCGCGGCGGGTTGGCGGTCGAGCATCGTGATCGTCTCGATGAATGACAGCCGGCCGGTCGGAGCCGGAATCTCGGATTGGGGATTTTCGATTTGTGATCGCGACCGGTCGATCAACCGACTGGTTTCTGGTGCGCCGATCGATGAGATGACGTGATCGGCCGTGATTTTTTCGCCGGTGTCGAGGACGAGAGCCGTCGCTTGGCCGCTCTGCGTCTCGATTCGTGCGACGCCGCATTTCATGCGGCGCTCGCCGCCTGCTGCGCGGTATTTCTCGAGTAGCACGCGCAGAATCACGCGCACGCCGTCGAAAGGGCGGGCGAAGCCTTCGAGGAAGAGGGCCTTGAACATGATTACGAACTGGCCGAACTCCATGTCATGCTCCTGCGGGCTGCCGTAATACATCACGGGGCAAAACAGCATGTCCTCGAGCAAAGGATCACTTACATACCCGCGTACGGTGGCCCGCGCCGAAACCGGCGTGGCGTCGAGCGAAACGTCGTCGAACGCTTTGATCGCTGCGACGAGGCGGCGAAACCCGTCGATTTGAGCGGGGAATTTCATCGCGATCTCGGCTTCCAGGACCGCGAAGTCGTTCGTGAAACGCAGCGACGTTTCGCCGCGCGGGCCGAAGGCGATGCGCGATTGCTTCTGCTCGCACAGCGCGAATTCGTCGCGCTCGATACGTAACTGGCGCAGGAGTTTCGTGAGCGGCGTGCCCTTCACGCCCGGCCGCACGAAGTTAGTCATCGCGTGCAGCCCGACATCGAATTTTCGGCCGCTCAGGCTGTAGAAACTATTTAACCCGCCGACGGCGTTGTGGCGCTCGAAGATGCAGACGCGTTTGCCGAAGTGCGCGAGCCGGATACCTGCGGCGAGCCCGGACATGCCGGCCCCGATGATGGCGACGTCGTAGTGCGAGCGGGTGTTCAAGCGAGAAGGCGCAATTCAGACGTCGGAAAATCGCGAGAACAAGCTCGCAACGACTGACGCACGCGTTGACCGCACAGCAAAAAG